>DASYLE010000096.1:0-19474 GCA_036009745.1 Luteibacter sp.
CAGGCCTTCGCGCTCCAGTTGCGCAAAGGCTTCGCGGACCGGCGTGCGGCTGACCTTGAGCCGGGCGGCCAGGGTGACCTCGGTCAGGCGCTCGCCCGGGCGCATCATGTTGCCGACGATCGCTTCGCGCAGCGCCGGGACGACCACCAGGTCACATAAGGCATCGGTGCCCCCCTCGACATGGCGAGGCGTGGACCGGAGGCGCTCGGCAATCTCGGCAAGTGCGTCAGACATAAGGCGTTTCCCTGGATCGAGCGAAAGCGGTTGCGCTCCGGGCATTGTACTGCATACACTGTATACAACGCACTGGAGAGTCCCCATGAAGGATAACGTGTCGTCAGCCGACGTCCGCATCGCGCACGAAGGCGAGGTCCTGGTATTCACCCTGGACAACCCCACCGCGGGCAATGAAATCACCGGCGGCATGTTCGACGCGATGCTCGAGGCGCTCAGCGCCGAGGTCGCCGCCCCGCAGGCCCGTGTACTCAGGATCCGCGCCGAAGGCGAGGTGTTCTGCCTGGGCCGCGAGCGCGCGGGACGAGACCCGGCATCCATCCGCGCCGAAGTCGCCCGGTTGATCCGGCTGAAACGCGCGGTACGCGAATCGCCGCTGATCTCAGTCGCCGAAGTCCAGGGCGATGCCGCCGGCTTCGGCCTTGGCCTGGCCATCCTCTGCGATTTCACCGTGGTGGCCGAGTCGGCGACATTGTCGTTTCCCGAGATGCGCAAAGGCCTGCCACCAGCGGCGATCATGGCCTACCTGGGCCGTTACGCACTGCCCAAGCATTTGTTTCCGCTGGTCCTGCTGGCCGAGAACTTCAGCGCCGAACACGCTCGACAGATCGGCCTGGTCACCCAGGTGAGCCCGCGCGCACGCCTGAAAGACGATGTCGATACGCTCGTCTCCCGGATCCTGGCCATGGACGCCGACGGCGCCCGCGCCTGCAAGGCGTATTTCCAGGCCGCCCAGGAGACCTCGATCGAGCACAATTTCGACCACGCGACCGACTTCCTCATGGAACAGACGCTTCGTCTGCAAGCCCGTCAGCAAGTCCAGGCCGAGGCATAGCTCCCGCCGTACGTTCCGGAGACATCCATGCTCGTCAACGCAGGTGCAAGGCTGGACCGGTTGCCCATGTCGGGCTTCCATCGGCGTGTCATGTGGCTGATCGGCATCGGCATGTTCTTCGACGGCTTCGATATCTATGTCGCCTCCACCGTGCTGGGCGCGACCCTGCACGCCGGCTTCTCCACACTGGCCGAGAACGCGCTGTTCGTCTCAATGACCTTCCTCGGCATGACCCTCGGCGCCTGCGCCACGGGTTTCCTCGGCGATCGCTTCGGCCGGCGCTTCACCTACCAGGCCAACCTGATGATCTTCGGCGTGGCCTCGCTGGCCGCGGCCTGCGCGCCCGGCATGGCCTTCCTGATCGTCTGCCGGTTCTTCATGGGCCTTGGCCTCGGTGCCGAGAACGTGGTCGGTTATTCGACGATGGCCGAGTTCGTGCCGCCCGGTTCGCGCGGCAAGCTGCAAGGACTGATGGCTGTATTCGTCGTCACCGGCTTGCCGGTCAGCGCATTGGCCGGACTGCTGCTGGTGCCGGCCTTTGGCTGGCGGGTGATGTTCGTGCTTGGCGGCGTCGGCGCCCTCGCCGTCTGGTATGCGCGCAAAGCCCTGCCCGAATCGCCGCGCTGGCTGGCCGCCACGGGCCGCGATGTCGAAGCGGATGCCTTGCTGCGCACGATCGAGGCCGAGGTCGAGGCTGAAAAAGGGCCGCTGCCGGCACCCTCGACCGCGCCGATCCGTACGTTTTCGCGAGAGTTCCGTTCGCTGTTCTCGCCCGAGCTGCTGCCGCGCCTGCTGGTCGGCTGCCTGGTGCTCGTCGTCATCAACACCTTGCTCTATGGCTTCGTCACCTGGTTGCCGACCTTTTTCGTCAGCCAGGGCATGACCGTGGCCAAGTCCTTCATGTTCGCCTTCATCATGTCGCTGGGTGCACCGATCGGGTCGGGCATCGGTGCATTGACCGCCGATCACCTGGGCCGCAAGACGGTGATCATCGGCTCCTCGGCGCTGGCGATCGTGTTCGGTGCGATCTATCCCTTCGTCAACGACCCGACCTTGCTGACCATCGTCGGCCTGCTGCTGGTGATCCCGGTCTATGTGCTGGTGGCCCTGCTCTTCGGCATCTATGTGCCGGAGCTGTTCCCGACCGAGGTGCGCCTGCGCGCCGCCGGCATCTGCAATACCTTCGGCCGCGGCGCCACCATCGTCACCCCGTTCGTGGTGGTCTGGCTGTTCGCCAACCATGGCATTACCGGGGTGCTGGCCTTGATGATCTCGCTGCTGGTGCTGCAGATCGTCGCCGTCGCCTTCTGGGGTGTCGAGCCGAAAGGCCGCGGCCTGGAAGACGTCGCCGCCGGCGACCGCCCTTCGCCGCGCGTGGCCAGCCGTCCCGCGCCGAGCCCGCCTCCGCCGCTATGAGCGGCAACCGATACTGGAACGTTCGTCATCATGACCGTCAAACCTGCTGAAACCTTCGATGTTCCGCTGATCATCGACGGCGTCGAGTCCCCCGCCGCCAACGGGCACACCATGCCCATCGTCAATCCCGCCACCGGCCGCGCGATCGGCGCATTGGCCGCCGCCGATGCGGCCGACGTCGACCGCGCGGTGCGCGCGGCGAAGCGCGCCTTCGACAGCGGCGTGTGGAGCGAAGCCTCGGTGCACCATCGTGCCCGTGTGCTCAACCGCTTCGCCGACCTGTTCGAGGCCTCGATCGAGGAGTTCTATCGTCTCGAGACGCTCAACAACGGCCGGCCGGTCAACGAGACGCGCGCGCAGATCGCGCGGTTGCCGCAGTTCTATCGCTATTTCGCCGCGCTGGCCCTGACCCGGCGCAGCGATGTCATTCCGGTCGAAGGTCCGTACCTGGTCTATACGCAGCGCGTGCCGCTTGGCGTCTGCGCGTTGATGACCTCGTTCAACCACCCGCTGATGATCCTGTCCAAGAGCCTGGCGCCCGCGCTGGCCACCGGCAACTCGGTGGTGATCAAGCCGTCCGAGCAGACGCCGATCACCAGCCTGCGCCTGGTGCGCCTGCTGAAGGACGCCGGCGTGCCCGATGGCGTGGTCAACCTGATCAATGGCGAGGGTCGCGAGGCCGGTGCGGCGCTGGCGCAGCACCCGGATATCGCCAAGATCGTCTTCACCGGCGGTACCGATGTCGGCCGCACGATCGGCGAGGCGGCCGCGCGCAATTTCGCCATGACCACGCTTGAGCTGGGCGGCAAGGGCGCGGCGATCATCTTCGACGATATGGACCTGGATCGCGCGGTCAACGGTGCTACCTTCGCCGCTTTTATCGGTGCGGGACAAACGTGCGTCTGCGGTGCACGGTTGCTGGTGCAGCGTTCGATCTACGACGCGTTCCTCGAGCGCTTCCGGACCAAGGTCGAAGGCATCCGTGTCGGCGACCCGGCCGATCCCGCGACCCAGCTTGGCCCGGTCATCTCCGCGCGTTCGCGTGATCGCATCCTCGGCATGCTGGGCCGCGCGCAGAAGGATGGCGCCAAGCTGCTCGCCGGCGGTATCGCGGACGCGTCCGCGGGCGATGGCTTCTACCTGCGTGCCACCGCGCTCTACGACGTCGATCCCAAATCCGAGATCGGCCAGGAAGAAGTCTTCGGCCCGGTCACGGTCATCATCCCGTTCGACGACGAAGCCGATGCCCTGCGCATCGCCAACGACACGAAGTTCGGCCTGGCGGCCTCGGTGTGGACCAAGGATGTCGCCCGCGCGCACCGCGTCGCCGGCAAGCTCACCTTCGGCATGGTCTGGATCAACGACCATCACCGGCTGGATCCGGCCTCGCCGTGGGGTGGCTTCAAGCAGAGCGGCGTCGGCCGCGAAACCGGCATCGAATCGTTCGACCAGTTCTCCGAGCCGCGCGCGGTCACCGTCAACACCAGTGGCGAAACCCCCGACTGGTACGACGGCTCCGGCCAGCCGAAGCGCCTCAACTAAGACCACAGGTAATCGTATGAATGCCCAAGCCAAACCCATTGCCGCGCCGGTCCTGAATCACTACATCGGCGGCAAGCAGGTCGCCGGAACCTCCGGCCGCACCGCGCCCGCTTACCAGCCGGCGACGGGCGAGATCGATATGCAGGTGCCACTGGCCACCGTCGGTGAAGTCGGCGCCGCCGTGGCCGCCGCGCACGCGGCCTTCCCCGCCTGGGCCGAAACCTCGGCGCTGCGTCGCTCGCGCATCCTGTTCCGCTTCAAGGAGTTGCTGGACCGGCATCGCGACGAACTCGCCGCGCAGATCACCCGCCAGCACGGCAAGGTCTTCGCCGATGCACAGGGCGAGGTCACCCGCGGCATCGAGGTCGTCGAGTTCGCCTGCGGGATACCCAACCTGCTCAAGGGCGAGCATTCCGACTCGGTCGGCGGTGGCATCGACAACTGGAACCTGCGCCAGCCGCTGGGCGTGGTCGCCGGCATCACCCCGTTCAATTTCCCGGTGATGGTGCCGATGTGGATGTTCCCGGTGGCCCTGGCCTGCGGCAACACCTTCGTGCTGAAGCCCTCCGAGCGCGATCCCGCGCCATCGGTGCGCCTGGCCGAGCTATTGGTCGAAGCCGGCCTGCCGCCGGGCGTGTTCAATGTCGTGCACGGCGACAAGGTGGCCGTCGATGCGTTGATCGAACACCCGGACGTCGTTGCGCTGTCCTTCGTCGGCTCGACGCCTATTGCCGAGTACATCCATGCCGAGGCGAGCCGGCGCGGCAAGCGCGTGCAGGCACTCGGTGGCGCGAAGAACCATCTTGTCGTCATGCCCGATGCCAATCTCGACCAGGTCGTCGACGCTCTGGTCGGTGCGGCGTACGGCTCGGCCGGTGAACGTTGCATGGCTATCTCGGTCGCCGTGGCGGTCGGTTCGGTGGGCGACGATCTGGTCGAGGCGCTGAAAGCTCGTGCGGAAACCCTCGTCATCGGCGACGGCATGAAGGGCAACCCGGACATGGGTCCGCTGGTCACCGCCGCGCACCGCGAAAAAGTCGCAGGCTATATCGCCGATGGCGAAGCCGCCGGCGCGACCCTGGTCGTCGACGGCCGCACCCATGCCATCACGAAAGCCGAGGGCTTCTTCATCGGCGGCACGCTGTTCGACCACGTTACCGCGGACATGCGAATCTACCGCGACGAGATCTTCGGCCCCGTCCTCGCCGTGGTCCGCGTGCCGGACCTGAAGTCCGCCGTGGAACTGATCAATTCCCACGAATTCGGCAACGGCGCCGCCTGCTTTACCTCCGACGGTGCCACCGCACGCGCCTTCAGCCGCCAGGTACAGGCCGGCATGATCGGCATCAACGTGCCGATCCCCGTACCGATGGCCTGGCACTCCTTCGGCGGCTGGAAGCGCTCGCTGTTCGGCGACCACCATGCTTATGGCGAGGAAGGCGTGCGTTTCTACACCCGCTACAAGAGCATCATGCAGCGCTGGCCCGACAGCATCGCCAAAGGTGCGGAGTTCACGATGCCGGTGGCTAAATAGGCCTACGCCGCTCCTTGCCTGCCGAATGCGACAAAGGCCGTCTCGTCGACTTGCTTATACAGACTTTATCGATCTTATCGAAAAAACATAAACTTCATAAAGTCCATAGAATCATGAACTCCGTCGAGAATCCCTATACGTCTGGCGCAGGGACACGTCCGCCGCGTTCACTTCGATCGGCTCACACCCTCGGAGAAGCGTTATTTGCGTGCCATGGCGGAGTTGGGCGCGGGCCCGCATGACTTCGGCGATATCGCCGAAGCCATGCAGCGAAAGGTCACGTCGCTGGGTCACGTGCGAAATCGCCTTATTGCCAAAGGTGGAATTCTGGCCCATCGATCGGGTTTCTTACCCAGGTCTGCTTGAATAAGCCTTGCCCAGGGCGCTGAACACCACCCACGCATTGAGCCCAATCATCACCGCGTTGCACGCGACCTTGAAACAAAGCTCAAGGAGCGCCAGACCCGGCAATGCACTACCGGCAAAGACCAGCGCAAAAAGACTTAGCACCAGCGTCATCGCATAAAACAATACGGCGACTACCAACATGCACCATCGCATGCCCGCCACCGGCCGCAGGACCAGCAACGATGTCGCAATCAACAAGACCGGCAGCAAAGCCGAGATCGCGACGGACGACGCCGTCATCTGTACCTGCGGGGCTGCCGTGCCACCAAACATATAGTTCAACAGCGAACCCAGACTCAGGCCTGCAAACCCGATATTGAGCAACGCCACCACCCATAGGCATCTCGGCCTGGGCCGTCTCGAACTCACCATGTGCACAACCCTGCCCCGAAGCCATTCGATCGAAAGACGAGTTTAAGTAATTTCCACGGCCCCGTCGGCTTAGCGAGCGGCCGATGAACTCCCGGTGGGCGCTCCGGTGCCGTCGGGCCGTGACTCCTGATGCGTCGCGGCGCGGTAGAAGCCAATGGCGATGATGGCCACGAGGGCTAGAAGAAAGGCCACCAGGGCGATTCGGCGTGCGTGCTTCATGCGCTTTCCCTGAGTGACCGTGGGGACGGATCATAAGCGCCCCGACAGCAAAGCCGTGTGCAGTCCCATCCCTGTTGCGATAGGAGTGCGTCACCAGCCCACGGCCTGTTGCATAACCGTGACAAACCCGGCATTGCAGCCGCAACGCAGCATCCGTAGAACCGCATGATATGGCGTTATGACGCCATGGATTGTGCATTCGCACACGCTGGCATGGCCGATGCTTTCACTACCCCGTAAGAAGTGCGGCGTGGCGGCAGGGTCGGTGGACGACGATGCGGCAGCGCCTTTGGCGGCCATCCATCGGGGAATACTGTCATGAGTGAAATAACCACGAGTCGCTGGCAGGGCATCGCCATCGTCAGCCTTGCTGTCGCCGTATCGGGCGCCGTGATGGCGCAGACGTCGCTGCACGACATGTCAAAGGATGCCAATCAGTGGGTAATTCCAGCGGGCAACTATGCCGGCCACCGCAACAGCACGTTGAAGGAGATCACGCCGGACAACGTCAAGCACCTGCACGTGGCCTGGACCATGTCGACCGGCTCCCTGCGCGGCCATGAAGGCCAGCCGCTGGTGATCGGCGACAAGATGTATGTGGAGAGTTCATTCCCGAACTTCGTCTATGCCGTGTCGCTCAAGGAACCCGGCAAGATACTCTGGAAGTTCGCGCCACAGCAGGACAAGTTCGCGCCCTCGGTCGCGTGTTGCGATGTGGTCAACCGTGGCGTCGCCTATGCCAACGGCGTGATCTACGCCAATGCGCTGGACGGTTTCCTCTACGCGCTCGACGCCAATACCGGCGCGGTGAAGTGGAAGATGCAGAACGCCGATCCCAAACTCGGCCAGACCCAGACCATGGCGCCACTGGTGGTCGGCAATGTCGTGCTGACTGGCGTGTCCGGTGCCGAGTACGGCGTCCATGGCTATGTCACGGGTAATGACGCGGCCACGGGCAAACAGCTGTGGCGCGCCTTCAGCACCGGCCCGGACGACCAGCTGCTGTTCGACCCGGAAAAGACCATCGATGCGAACTCCGGCAAACCAGTCGGCAAGGATTCCAGCCTGAAGTCCTGGGACGGCGACCAGTGGAAGCTGGGCGGCGGCACGACCTGGGGCTGGTACACCTACGACCCGAAGCTCGATCTGTTCTATTACGGCACCGGCAATCCCGGCACATGGAATCCCGACCAGCGCCCGGGCGACAACAAGTATTCGATGTCGATCGTCGCGCGCAACCCGAAGACCGGCAAGGCGGCCTGGGTCTTCCAGCTGACCCCGCATGACGGCTGGGACTTCGACGGCGTCAACGAGAACATCCTCACCGACACCGAGGTGGACGGCAAGACGGTCCAGACGCTGACGCATTTCGATCGCAACGGCTACGCCTATGTGCTGAACCGGAAGACCGGCCAGCTGATCTCGGCGAAGAAGTTCGACGACATCGTCAACTGGGCGACCAGCATCGACCAGAAGACCGGGCGACCCACGGTGAACCCGGCGATGATGACCAAGGAAAACGTCAACGTGAAGGGCATCTGTCCTTCCTCGCAAGGCAGCAAGGACCAGCAGCCAGCGTCGTATGACCCCGTGACCAAGCTGTTCTACGTGCCGACCAACCATGTCTGCATGGATTACCAGGCCTTCAACGTGAAGTACAAGGCCGGTTTCCCGTTCGTCGGCGCGCTGGTGAACATGTATCCGGCCAACCACGGCGAAGTGGGCGGGCGACTGATCGCCTTCGACCCGATGAGCGGCAAGACCAAGTGGGCAATCGATGATCGCTTCCAGGACTGGAGCGGCGTGCTGACCACCGGCGGCGGCCTGACCTTCTACGGGACGCTGACTGGCATGTTCCGCGCGGTCGATACGAATACGGGCAAGGTGCTGTGGGAATTCAAGGCGCCGTCGGGAATCATCGGCAATCCGATCACCTATTCGTACAACGGCAAGCAGTACGTGGCGATCCTTTCCGGCGTCGGTGGTTGGGCGGCGATCGGCCTGGCTGAAAACCTCAGCAAGAACACCGAGGGCCTCGGTGCCGTCGGCGCGACGGCAACCCTGGCCGATTACACGAACCTCGGCGGCACCTTGCTGGTGTTCGCGCTCGACTGATGCGCCCGGCGGCGGCGCGCAGGTCGCGCCGCCGTCTTCCTGTCCCCGTTTACAACGCATCGGATGACCCGCCATGAAAAAGATCCTGACGACAGCTTTGTTGTTCTGCCTGTGTTCGTCGGCCTATGCCGCCGGCACGTTGAAGGTGTGCGCCGATCCTGACTACCTGCCCTATTCGAACAAGGCCGGCGAAGGTTTCGAGAACGCGGTGGCTGAATCGGTGGCCAAGGCGCTGAACATGAAACTGGAATACACCTGGGGCGATATGCGAGCCCACGGCGGCTTCCCGGAGTTCCTCTCGCGCAACCTCGACAGCGGCAAGTGCGATGTGGTGATGAGCATGCCCTACGGCAACGGCGAGGAACTCACCACCGATCCGTATTACGTGTCCTCGTACGTGTTCGTGTTCAAGAACAATGGTGGCCTCGATATCAAGGACATGAATTCGCCCGACCTGCGCAAGGCCAAGATCGGCTTCGAGTCCGACACCCCGGTCGAATCCGGCCTGCAGATCCGCGGCCTGGTGACCACGGCGACCTCGTTCGACGTCGGCGCGAAGTCCGGCGAATCGCCGAAGACCATGCTTGATGCGGTGCAGAGCGGCGCGGTGAACGTGATGATCACCTGGCAGCCGGCGATCGGCGCCTTCCTGCACGACTACCCGGACCTGACCACCGTAGCGCTGCCGAACACCCGCGCCACCGGCTCGCCGGAAATGTATTCCTTCCCGATGTCGATGGCCGTACGCAAGGACGATACCGCCCTGCGCGATCGCCTCAATGCGGTGATCAAGAGCCAGCAGCAGGCACTGACCGGCGTGCTGCACAAGCATGGCGTGCAGATGTTCGGCGAAGGCAACTCTCCCGATTCCAGCACAGCTGGCCTTTGACGAGGTTTTTCATGCGGATTCCCCACAAGAAGATATCCCCTGTGTTCACCGCCGCGCTCGCCATCGGTCTGGCGAGCGCGGTATCGATCTCCTTCGCCGCGGACACCTCCAAGGGTGAGGCGGTGGTCAAGGGCAGCGACTGCCTGTCCTGCCATGCCGTCGATCACAAAGTGGTCGGGCCTTCCTACCAGGACGTTGCGAAGAAGTACGCCTCGCAGCAGCCACAGATCATCGCCACGCTGGTAAAGAAAGTAAAGGCAGGCGGCTCGGGCAACTGGGGCAACGTGCCCATGACGCCGCATCCGACGCTGAGCGACGCGGATCTCACCGCAGCGGTGACCTACGTCCTCGCCCAGACAGGCGGCGGCGCCACCGCGGCGGCCAAGCCCGCCGCGGGTGCGACACATACCTACAAGGGTTCCGACGGCAAGCCGGTGACTACCGATTTCGCGGTCTACACCGATGACAAGGGACCCAAGGTATCCGACGACGTGTTCAAAGGTTACGAGGCTTACAACTCGTACTGCTTCCGTTGCCACGGCGGCGATGCCGTCGGTGGCGAAATCGGACCGGACCTGCGCAACTCGCTGAAGATGGGCATGACCTGGGACCAGTTCCTGGCCACCGCGATGACCGGCCGGCCGGACAAGGGCATGCCGGCGTGGGCCGGATTCTTCCAGGAAAACGACCTTCGCCAGATCTATGACTACATCAAGGCGCGCCAGCTCGACCTGGTCCCCACCGGCCGCCCGGCGTCCGCGCAGGACTGACTCTGTTTATGAAGCAAGGAAACGATCGATGAAATCCCGAGCAGCCGTCGCTTTCGAAGCCGGCAAACCCCTGTCGATCGAAGAGGTCGATGTCGAAGCGCCGAAGCACGGCGAAGTCCTCGTGCGCATCGTCGCCACGGGCGTATGCCATACCGATGCCTTCACGCTCTCCGGTGCCGATCCGGAAGGAGCCTTTCCGGTCATCCTCGGCCACGAGGGAGGCGGCATCGTTGAGGAGGTCGGTGAAGGCGTGACCACGCTGAAGGTCGGCGACCACGTCATTCCGCTGTATACGCCCGAGTGCGGCACCTGCGAGTACTGCCTGTCGGGCAAGACCAACCTCTGCCAGCGTATCCGCGTTACCCAGGGCAAGGGCGTCATGCCCGACGGCACCAGCCGCTTTTCCCTCAACGGTAAACCTTTGCTGCACTACATGGGCACCAGCACCTTCAGCAACTACACGGTGCTGCCGGAAATCGCGGTCGCGAAAATCAACAAGGCCGCGCCGCTGGAAAAGGTCTGCCTGCTCGGCTGCGGCATCACCACCGGGATCGGTGCGGTGCTGAATACGGCCAAGGTGGAACCGGGCGCCAGCGTCGCGGTCTTCGGTCTCGGCGGTATCGGCCTGTCGGTCGTGCAAGGCGCGGTGATGGCGAAGGCGGGGCGCATCGTCGTCGTCGACACCAACCCGGAGAAATTCGAGATGGCCCGCCTGCTCGGTGCCACCGACTGCGTCAACCCGAAGGATTACCCGGATACACCCATCCAGCAGGTGATCGTCGATCTCACCGACGGTGGCGTCGACTATTCGTTTGAGTGCATCGGCAACGTCAACGTGATGCGTTCAGCACTGGAGTGCTGCCACAAGGGCTGGGGCGAGTCGGTGATCATCGGTGTCGCCGGCGCGGGCCAGGAGATCAGCACGCGCCCCTTCCAGCTGGTGACCGGTCGCGTATGGCGCGGCTCCGCCTTCGGCGGCGTGAAAGGCCGCAGCCAGTTGCCCGGTTATGTCGACCGTTACATGGCCGGCGAGATCGAGATCGACAAGATGATTTCCAAGGTACTTCCGTTGGAGAAGATCAACGAAGCCTTCGACCTGCTGCACGAGGGCAAGGTGATCCGCTCGGTGATCCACTACTGACGTTCTTTCCATATGCCAAGGAGCCTCCCATGGCCACCGTCAAGATTCACCCCGCCGTCGACAACGGCGTCAAGAAAGGTTCGGACAACTTCGCCGGCGGTACACTGAAGTGCCACTGCAAGACCGACACGGTCACCGTCGATATCGGTGCGCAGACCGCGCACAACCATGTTTGCGGCTGCACACAGTGCTGGAAGCCCGAAGGCGCATTGTTCGCTCAGATTGCCGTGGTGTCCAAAGACAAGGTCAAGGTGACCGCCAACGAGCAGAAGCTCGGTATCGTCGACGCGACCAAGACCATACAGCGGCACGCCTGCAAGGTCTGCGGCGTGCACATGTACGGCCGGATCGAGAACGACAAGCATGCGTTCTACGGCCTGGACTTCGTGCATACCGAACTTTCCGACAAGGACGGCTGGTCTGCGCCGGGATTCGCGGCCTTCGTCTCGTCCATCATCGAGGCCGGGGCGGACCCGGGCAATATGGACGCAGTGCGCGCACGGTTGAACGAACTCGGCCTGCCGCCCTACGACTGCCTGTCACCGGTCTTGATGGACGCCATGGCAACCCATGCGGCAAAACTGTCCGGCGTCCTCAAATGAGGCGTCGCCACAGGAGTGCTCCAGCTCGCCGCTGGCGCATCCTGTGGCTGGTCTGTGTCGGCAGCACGGCGATCGCGGCTGATGGGCCGCAGATCACCACGCTGCCGACGGTCCTGGTATCCCCTTCCTCCATGCCGGGACCCGGCATCGACCCGAATCACCTGCCTTATCAGGTGCAGCGGGTGGACGCCTCCGCGCTCAAGGACAGCCAGGCCACCAACGTGGTGGGTTATCTCAGCGGATCGCTGACCGGCGTCAATATCAACGACGTGCAGGGCAGCCCGTTCCAGAGCGATATCACCTTCCACGGCTATCGTGCGTCGCCAACACTGGGTGCGGGACAGGGATTGTCGGTTTACCTCGACGGCGTGCGCATGAACGAGCCCTTCGGCGACATCGTCAGTTGGGACGTCCTGCCGGAAGCGGCGATCGAATCGCTGACCCTGATGCCCGGGGCGAATCCGCTGTTCGGCCTCAATACGCTGGGCGGCGCCCTGGTCTTCACCACCAAGTCCGGGTTGACCTCGCCGGGTTTCGATGCGGACGTCTCTTACGGGAGCTACGCGCGACGGCGCGTCGACCTTTCCTACGGCGTCAGCAATGCGCAGGGTTGGCATTTCTTCGGCGCGGGCACCTATTTTGACGAAAACGGCTGGCGCAAGCAGTCAGCCGGGCACCTTGGCAATGTGTATCTGAAAGCCGGCAGACATACCGAGGCCAACGACTGGGATGTCTCCCTGCTCGCGGTGGACAGCAAGCTGGTCGGCAATGGACTGTTGCCCGCGCAGCGCTACGACGGCGATGCCGGTACGTTTGCCAACGGCCTCTACGAGCGCAACCGTCGCGATATCTACACGGCGCCGGATGTCACGCGCAATCGCGTCGACCAGCTGTCCACGCACTTCACCCACCGCTTCAGCGACGAGATCGCCCTGACCGCCCTGGCCTATGCGCGGCGTAGCCGGCGCGATACCGTCAATGGCGATGTCAGCGACGACTACGAGGACTATGTCGACGATTGCGGTGCCGGCTTCGATGCCTCCGGTGCGCCGCTGGACGACGACTGCGGCTTCACCCGGGACCAGGGTGCCGCGCTCGCCGACAGTGTGTTCAACACCACGCGTACCCGCCAGAACGGTGAAGGTGCCGCGCTCAATCTCACCGGCAACCGGGGCGCGCACCAATGGATCCTCGGCGCCACCTTCGATCGCAGCACGGTGAGCTATTCGCAGTATGACGAGGACGCGCTGCTCGACGAGGCGAATCGCGTCGTGTATCCCATCCCCGGCGCCGAACGCACGTTCTTCTCGGGCGTCAGTGGCAGCACGCGCGCATGGAGTGTCTTCGCCAGCGATACCTGGGCGGTGACGCCGACGACCCATATCACCGGCTCGGCGCGCTGGAATGCCGTCCATCAGGACAATACGCTGAGCACCGATGACGGCACCCAACCCGCCGCTTCGCACAGTTATACGAAGTTCGACCCGGCGTTGGGCCTGACCCAGGACATCGGGCATGACATCACCCTGTTCGCCAACGCTTCGCAAAGCAACCGCACGCCGACGGTGATCGAACTGGGCTGCGCCGATCCGGACGCGCCCTGTCGCCTGCCCACCGGCCTGCAGGCGGACCCCGATCTCAAGCAAGTCGTGACGCGTGCCTACGAGGCCGGCGCACGCTGGCATGGCGGCGCCGGCATGACGCTATCGGGCGAGATCTATCGCACCGACAATCGCAACGACATCCTGTTCCTGCGCGCGCCGCTGAGCCAGCAAGGCTATTTCGCCAATGTCGGCAGGACGCGGTCCGAAGGCATGGACCTGGATCTGGGCCAGCATGTGGGAAGGCTTTCCTGGCATCTCGGTTACAGCCTGCTGCTGGCGACCTATCAAAGCTCGGGCAGCCTGCAGGCCGGCGAGCGCACGATCGACCTGCGCCCCGGCATGCGTATCGCCGGCTTGCCACGGCATAGCGGCAAGCTCACGGTGGACTGGCAGGCCACGCCAGCATGGAGCATCGGCGCGGACATGCAGGTGTACTCGGGGACGGTGACCAGCGGCAACGAGGACGGCCGTATCGACGACGACCTGGCCCTGCGGCAGGACTGGGGCACGGCCGGCTATGCGCTGGTCGACTTGCGCACGGCTTACCAGCCGAACGATACCTGGGAGTTTTACCTGAAGGTCTCGAATCTGTTCGATCGCCGCTATGAGAGCTACGCGCAGATCGCCGACGACGACCTGCCGGACGGGCAGCTGATCCGGCCGCAGATTGCGCCGGGCGACGCGCCGACGACGCGATTCGTCGCGCCGGGCACGCCGCGACTGTTCTCCGCGGGCGTCCGGCTGCATTTCTGAGGGGTCACTCCGGCAGTTCGATGCCGTGCTTGTGCAGTTTTCGATACAGCGTATTGCGGCTCATGCCGAGCGCCGCGGCCGTGCTCTTCACGTTCCACTGCAGGCGGTCCAGTTCCCTGAGCAGGATGTCACGCTCGGCCGTGCGCAAGGGCGTGGTCGTCGTAGTCGCGAAGCTCGCACGAGTTACACCGGCTCGCTGGAACTCGGCGGGAAGGTGGGCCATGCCGATCGCCTTGCCTTCGCACAAGGCCGAGGCACTGCGCAGCACGTTGCGCATCTGCCGGATATTGCCCGGCCAGGGCTGCTCCAGCAGGGCCTGCATGGCCTCTTCGCCAATCGTCGGCAGCGGGCCGTCGGTGTTTTCCTCGGCCAGCAGGGTCGTGATCAGTTCACGGCGATCGCTGCGCTCGCGCAGTGGCGGAAGCTGCAGGGTGATGCCATTCAGGCGGTAATAGAGATCCTCGCGGAAACGACCCTCACGGACCATGGCGAGCAGATCCTGATGGCTCGCGCTGATGATGTGCAGGTCGACCGGCACGGCCTTGTCGCCGCCGAGCGGCACGACTTCGTGCTCCTCGAGCACGCGCAGCAGGCGCGTTTGCATATGCAGGGGCATATCGCCGATTTCGTCCAGGAACAGCGTGCCACCACTGGAATGACGGATCTTGCCGAGGTGGCCTTCACGCGCCGCATCGGTAAAGGCGCCGCGCGTATAGCCGAACAGTTCGCTTTCGATCAGGCTCTCCGGAATCGCCGCGCAGTTGACCGCGACGAAGGGCCGCTCGGCCCATGCGCTGGCCTGGTGCAATTCCTTGGCGAAGACTTCCTTGCCGGTACCGGTTTCGCCCTGCAGCAGGATCGGCACGCGCCGGCCGAACAGCTGCCGGCCGCAATTGATGTTGTGCTGCATGCGCGCATCGCCACCGATCAACCGGCGGGCTGCGGGTTTCGCGGTACCGGATGACGTCTGCCGCGGCGACGCGATGCTGGCCGACGTCGGTGCACGCGCATTGGCATAGAAGCGGCGACCATAGGCGACGTCGCGGATCGACCACAGCATGGATTGCTCGCTGGCCGCGCGCTTTTCCAGTTCCTCGAGGCGGAACGGCAGGATCGTCTCCAGCGCCACGCCGACCAGCTGCTCGCGCGACATGCCGAGCTGGGTCAGTGCGCTTTCGTTGACCGCTTCGATACGACCCTGGTCGTCGACGGCGAGCAGGGCCTCATGCAGCAGGCCGACGAACTCGGGACGGCTGTGGAAACGGATCACCCAGCTATGGCGAAGTTCGCGCAGGAAATGGCAGCGCGCGATCAGGTTCGCCGACATGTTGACCAAGGCCATGGTGTGGCGCTGGATCAGTTTCGAATCCGGCGAGTTGACCGTGGAGGCGTCGAGCACACCGACGATCTCGCCATTGAGACCGAGGATCGGTGCACCCGAACAGGAGAGCATGCAGTTGAATCGGCGGAAATGCTCTTCGCGATGCACGGTCACCGGGCCATGTTCGGCCAGGCAGGTGCCGAGGCCATTGGTGCCTTCGAAGCGTTCGTTCCAGATCGCACCCGAACGCAGGCCCGATTCGCGGAATTCACGCTTCAGGGTGGGATCGGTAATCGCGTCGAGGATCACCGCCTGCGCGTCGCTCAAGATCACGGCGTAGCCGGAACCGGCGATCTGCTCGTAGAGGTTTTCCATTTCCGCGCGGGCGACCTGCAGCAGTTCGCCGAAGCCGGACTGGCGATCGCGAAGTTCGGCTGCTTCCAGTACCGGCGTTTCACGGCGGGCATCCGGATCGGTACCGTATTCGTCCAGGCAGCGTTGCCAGGAAGACAGCACATGGCGCGATGCTTTCTCGCCACCCATGCGCTCGCGCCACAAGCGTGCAGTGGGGGACTGCCGGTCGATCCTCGGCTCGGAATGAAGCATGCTGCCTGCCTCCGTATTGGCGGGGCGGTTCCCCAGCCCCGAATACCGCGTCGCCTAGCTTGTCCCTACATGGCGCCTGGCGCAAACCGCAGTGCAGCATGTGGCAGGTTCGCCACACGCGCTGCGCCAGAAGCGTGACAAAACTGTCATCGATCCGGCGTGAAACCCCGCCCCGAACGGCTCCGCGCGCGTTACGCATGCTTGGCGCGTGAATTGCTTCCCACACTTGTTCAGTCCATCGCGGAGGCGGAGACGGACCATGGCCCAGGTGAGAGTCGAACGACCGCTGGCGTATCCCGCCGATGCGCTATGGGCGCTGATCGGGGATTTCGGCGGTCTCCATCGCTGGCATCCGCAGGTGCGGCAGCTCGACCTTTCCTGGGAGGGCCGGATCCGTACCCTGCATTTCATCGATGGCAGCCGCGCGGTCGAGCGCCTTGAAGCGCGTAACGAGGAAGCGCGGCGCTATGTCTACACCCTGGTCGACGGCGTCCTGCCGGTGATCGACTGCCGCGCCGCGCTGGAAGTCCTCGACCACGGCGAGGGCTGCCTGGTGGTCTGGTCGGCCGAGTTCCTGCCGCGCGACGTGGCCGCCGGCGAGGCCGGCCGCGCGCTGCAACACCTATACAGCACGGGCCTGGCCAGCCTTGGCGAGACGCTTTGAACGGCGCCGACGACGGCGATACCACCACGCCAGGATGAACGTCGGCACGGCGAGGACCGCGATGACGATGGCCGCGAAACGATGCTGGAAGACCAGTGTCGGGCCCTGGCCGTCGAGCGTATAGGCGATCACGTAATCGCCCTTCGGGGTGCCCAGGCTGCCATGGCCGCCGGCACTGATGACCACGTACTGCTTGCCGTCCACTGCGTAGACCGACGGCGTCGCATTGCCCGCGGCCGGAAGTTTTTCTTCCCATAGCGTGCGACCGCTGTCGACGTCGATCGCCCGGAAGCGCTCATCGACGGTGGCGGCGATGAAAATAAGCCCTCCCGCCGTGACCACCGAACCGCCCATGCCCGGCACACCCCATTCCAACGGCAACCCGGTCGTCGACTCGATCGTGCCCAGCGGCCGTTCCCACAGCACCTTGCCGCGACGCAGGTCCACGACCACCATCTTGCCCCAGGGCGGCGCGGTACACGGCACCCCGTCCGGCGAGAGGATCACGCCACGGCGCATCGCGTACGGCGTACCGGCCATGTCGCTGAAGCCAAGGTGCGGGTAACGCGCCTCGTCGGCGTCCTCGTCGCGTGCGTCGTACTCGGCACGCGGGATCAGGGCCACCTCCATGGGCAGGTCCATCACATAGGTCACCGCGATCTGGCGTTCGGGGTCCACCGCCACGCCACCCCAGTTGATACCGCCGGCCCAGCCCGGCGAGACAAGGGTGCCCTGCAGGCTGGGCGGGGTGAACAGGCCCTTCGAACGCAAGCTGCCGAGATGTTTCGCGCACGCGTCGCGCTCCCATGGCGTTACGCCCCAGGCATCGGCGGCGGTCACGGGTGCATGGCGCGCCAGCATCAGGCCGGCGTCGGGCACCGGCTGGGTCGCCGAGGCGACCTCGCCCGGCACATCGCTGGGCGGCACCGGCATTTCGTGGATCGGGAAGACCGGCTCGCCCGTGCGGCGGTCGAAGACAAAGAGGAAGCCGGTCTTGGTCCCCTGGATCACCACCGCGCGCCGGCCCGTGGCCGTGTCGATATCGGTCAATACCGGTTGCGAGGCCTGGTCGTAGTCCCACAGGTCGTGATGCACCAGTTGCTGGCGCCAGGCCACCGTGCCGTCGTTCGCATGCAGGGCGACCAGGGAATCGGCGTCGCGGTTGTCGCCAAGGCGTTCGGTACCCGCGTAGTCGGGACTGGCCGAACCGGTCGGCACGTAGACCAGCCCCAGCGCCGCATCGACCGAAAGCGGAGGCCAGGCGTTCGCCCCGCCGACGGTGGCGGCCTGGGCCGGCTGCCAACCCATGGCGGTTGCCGCGGCGGCAGTTCGCGGTATCGGATCCCACGCCCACAACTGGCGACCCGTGCGCAGGTCGAAGGCGCGCACCACGCCCTGTTCCTCGTCCGCGGCACGGTTGTCACCGATCGAGGCACCGACGATGGCGATGTCGCCGATGATCGCCGGCGGCGAGGTCTGGCTGAAACCGCCCCTGTCGCGGACATGGACGCCGGCGAGCAGGTTGACCGTGCCCGCGCTACCGAAGCCGGCGCAGGGCTTGCCCGTGGCGGCGTCCAGCTCGATCATCCGCGCGTCCAGCGTGGTCATGAGGATCCGTCGATGACAGGCGCCATCGGCCGCGACCTGGCTGTCGACCCAGGTGCTGACCCCGCGGGAGGCCAGATCGCCGTAGTAGGCGTGGCGGTTGATCTTCGCGTCGAAGGTCCAGACCGGCTTGCCGGTCGCCGGGTCGAGGGCGAACAGCTTGCCCGTGGCCGTCGGTATGTACAGGCGGCCGTCGACCATCAACGGGTTCGCTTCGAAGGTCAGGCTGCCGCGCCGGTACATGCCCGCGCCGTCCTCACCCGTGCGGAACGACCAGGCGACATGCAGGCGACCGACGTTGTTACGGTCGATCTGCGCCAGCGGCGAGTACTGGCCGCCACCCGGCGCGCCGGCATAGGACGGCCAGGCCTGGTCGGGCAGCCGGTCGGCAGCGGTGGCGGAGATGGCTGCCACCAGGGTTAGCGAGACGAGAAGGGTTTTCATGCCGCGGTCCACGAGTGATCGATGGCCTAGCAGAACCCATCACCAGCACCCGCGGCAGCGTCGCGGTGACGAAAATACCCAGCACGGGGACGAATGGCGGATCCCAGGGACGAACCACAACGCCAAGTGCGCAGGAGCGCGATTTTGATCGTCGTTCCGGCCTGGCAGCAGTGTTTCAATCAAAGGCAAGATGGCGATCGGAAAGTCACGGCTCCAAGGGACTCGCGCGCAGGGTGCGCTCCCACAAGTCCGTGGCAAGCCTTGTGGGAGCAACTGTCTTTTTTTGACCGGTTTAAGCGGCCATGGGAGCGCCCCACGAGGTGTTGTTGCGAAGCATGGCGTTGATCATGACCAGGAGCTTGCGCATGCAAGCGACGAGGGCCGATTTGGCGGGTTTGCC
>DASYLE010000097.1:0-13853 GCA_036009745.1 Luteibacter sp.
CGATGATCCGGCCCCCAGGCCAGCCGCAACAGATGCGGCACGACCAGGCCGACGAAGCCGATCACACCGGTGACCGCGACGGCGGCACTTACCGCCAGCGCGACCATCGCGATCAGCCATGGCTGGAGGCGCTCGGGACGGAAACCGAGCAGGGCCGCCTCGCCGTCGCCAAGCAGCAAGGCATTGAGCGCGCGGGCCGCGCGCGGCAGGCACAGCAGCGGCGGCAGGATCAGCGGTGCCACGATGGCCAGCCGCGGCCAGCTCGCCCCGCCCAGGCTGCCCAGCGACCAGAAGGTGAGATCGCGTAGCTGATGCTCGTTGGCCAGGAAGGTCAGCAGGCCGACACCGGCCATCGCGATCGCATTGATCGCCACGCCGGCGAGCAGCAGGTTCGCCGCGCCGGGGCGGCGGCGGCCGAGCACGTAGACGAGCATCGTGGTCAGCAGCCCGCAGGCAAAGGCGGCGCCAGCCGTGCCGATCCCTGCAAGTGCGCCCGTCACGCTGCCACCGAGAACAATGGCAGCGACCGCGCCCAATGCCGCGCCGGCGGAGACGCCGATCAATCCCGGATCGGCCAGGGGATTGCGAAACAGGCCTTGCATGGTCGCGCCACCGCAGGCGAGCCCGGCACCGACCAGCATCGCCAGCAGCAGGCGTGGCAGCCGCAGCATCAGGACAACGCGATCGTCGCCAATGGCCGGCTCGCCGGTCAGCCAGCGCACGAGTGCACCAAGCACCTCGGCCAGTGGAACGTCCATGGCGCCACTGGCCAGGCTCCATAACGCCACGACCGCCAATGCCAGCAAGAGCCCGCCCATGCCCCAGCGACGCATCGTCGACCGGCGCAGGCGCGGTTGCGCGACCGCGTTCATGGCACGATGGCGGCGAATCGCCGCTGCAAGGTCAGTGCGCCGGCGGCGGTACGCGGACCGAAGCCGAGCAGGGCCTGGCCGTCGACGAAAACGATCCTGCGTGCCTTTCCCGCCGGTGTCTGCGCGACGCCGGGCAGCGCGAGCACACCGTCGATGCCACCGACGGCTTCTTCGAATTCGCGCATCAGCACGATGACATCGGGCGCCAGCGCCACCAGCGATTCGGCGGCAACGGCCTTATAACCGGTATAACCGTCGACGACATTGCGACCACCGCTCAGGGCGATCGCGCGATCGGCAGCGGTATCGCGTCCGGCCGCCTGCGGACTGCCGCTCCCCGCCGACATCAGGAACACAACGCGTGGATGCGCGCGCATCGTGGTCACCGCGTTTGCCAGCGCGGCGAATTCCCCCTCGATGCGTCGCGACAGCGCTTCGGCCTGTGCTTCGTGATGAAGCAGGCGACCGACCTCACGCACCTTCGCGACGATATCGGCGGGCGTACGCGACACCGGCAGCATGTCCAGCGCCACCCCCACCGCGCGCAGTTGCTCGATCACCTGCGGCGGCCCCGCATCGTGCGTGGCGACGATCAGTCCGGGCCGGAGCGCGAGCACGCCTTCGGCATTGAGCTGGCGCACATAGCCGACGTTTGGCAGCGCGGATGCTTCGCGTGGCCAGAGGCTGGTCGAATCCACGCCGACCAGGTCCGCCTGCGCGTCGATGGCATAGACGGTCTCGGTGATGTCGCCACCCAGGGCGACCACGCGCGTCGCCGCGGCGGCGTGGGCACAGCAGAGGAACAAGGCGGCGAAGAACGCGAGTCTACGCATCTGTCCTCTCCACGGTGTCCAGCACGGCGAGAAGTTCCCGCCAGTCCTCGCGCTCGGGAATACCCGGTTTGCGCTTGCCGAAAACCTGCAGGATCTGCAGGCCGGCATCGTCATAGAGCTCCAGCGAGGTGACCTCGCCCTCGGGCACCGGCTTGCGCACGACCCAGGCTTCGGCGACGCGATCGGCACGCAGATGAAGGTTGAAGCCTTCATCGAGCACATTCAGCCAGGGCCCCACGGTTTTCACCGTACGCACCGGGCCGGTATGGATCTGCACCACGCCGGGCGAGCCGACGAATACCATCAGCGGCGCCTCGCGTGCGACGGCCATGTCCAGCAAGGCACCGACGGCCGCCCGACTCACCGGTCGCGCGAACGCTGCGCCGACCAGGCGCAAGGCCTGGGTACGGGTGACCCGGTGCTTCCTGAGCAATGCGAAGAAATCGTGCGGATCACGCAAGGCCCGCCAGCCGTCGCGCAAGGCATCGACATCGACCTTGTCGTCGGGCTGTCGCCAGGGCAAAGGCGCCTCGACGACCTGCATCTGCAGCGACGATGATGGCCCGACATCCGTATGACGCAGAACCAGTTCCCGCCAGGCCTTCCGATCGCTGTGGTCGGTCATATGGATCTTGTGCACGGCACGACCGTCGCCATCGAAGAACTGCAGGCTCTCCAGCGAGCGTCCTCGCGAGATCTCGCTCACCGCGAAGCCGAACCGCCAGTGGCGCAGGAACAACCGCAGGTCGATGTCCCCGCCAAGCACGATGCCCATGGCACCGCCGATCTCGATGTGGTCATAAACGCCGGTCTTCTCATGCACACAGTGCGCGTTGCGGGTCAGCGCCATCACCTTGCCGAGCGCGGGCAAGCCTTCGATCAACCCAGCCCAGGGCGCGGCCAGCCGGACGACGCCGTGGCCGCAACGGCTGGCCACCAGTTCGGCCTCGCTGACGCCAAGCCGTTCGGCCAGGTCGAGTGCGCGCAGCGCGGGCTCTTCTTCGCGCATGCGCTGCCAGTTGGCGCGCAGTGTCATCGCGGGATTCGTGGACATCGTCATCTCTCCTTAGAAAACGTACCTGGCCGAGACGCTGACGCTACGGCCAGGCATGCTCAGGCGTTCGATCTGTGCGCTGCTTTGCTGGGCATCGTCGACGCCGCTGCCGCTGAGACTGCCGACATTGGCCAGCACGCCGCCGTGCAGGCCGCCCCAGTCCCAGTACCGCCGATCGGCAAGGTTGCCCAGTCCGATCGACAGCTCCAGAGACCGCGATGGCGACCAGTGGGCGAAGAGGTCCAGCGTGGCGTAGCCCGGCGCACGGAACAGGCCCGGCGCATCGAGCCGGTTCTTGCGGCGCACCCCCTTGCCGATCAGCTCGACGCCCCAGTTCGATGCGTCATAGGAAATACCGAGCACGGCCGTGCCCGGATCGACGCTGTTCAATGGTGTCGTGCCGGTCGCGCCATACACCTGCTTGTCGCCGCGCGCCGCACTGAGGCTGCCCTCCAGGCGCCAGCCGACCAGCGATTCGGCGAAAGCGCCGAGCTCCAGCCCGCCGGTTGCCTCGGCACCCTTGACCGTGGCCTTTGGGAAATTCACCGCCTGCAACACGATCAGCAGGTTCTGCTCGCGTGCCCACTGCGGCCACTGGCTGCGATCGAGCGTATAGCCGCCGAAGATGAAGTCGCGATAGCGGTTGTAGTACGCGCTGATATTGAAGTAGCCGAGGTCGCCATGGCCGCGGATACCGACTTCGAGACCACGACTGGTCTCCGGCTTCAGCGAGGGATTGGGCACGATGCCGTACAGGCGTGGCGTTCCCCAGGCCACCGCCAGTTCGCTGTATAGCGGTGGACGGAAACCCTGGGCGTACTGCGCCCAGGCGCTGACCTTGTCGCTCAGCGCATAGACGATGCCAAGCTTCGGTGAGGCGCGGTCGTGTTCCACCGTACCCAGGCCGCCCTGCACGAAGCTGCTGTTGTAATAGGCATCGTTCTTGTCCGGACGGAACGCGTAGTGGTCGTAGCGCACGCCGGGGACGATCTTCAACCGGCCGTCCAGCAGGGCGATCTCGTCCTGGGCGAAAGCAGCATGGCGGTCCGTATCGTTCTTCGGGAAGAACCTCAGCGGATAGTTTTCCGGCATGAAGGGCGTGCCGCTCGAAGTCTGGCCGGTGGCGACATTCGTACCCTGGCCGCCCAACTGGCCCGTCGGCGTCGTGCGCGACAGTTCGATGCCGTAGGACAGCGTCTGGTTGGCAAAGCCCTTGGTGAGGATGGCCTTGCCGCCGAACAGGCGCTCGTCCAGCGAACTCAGGTAAAGCCGGTCATAGGTAGCGCCGCGTACGGATGCCAGTGTGCGCGTGCGCGAATCGGTCGAGGTCTGTTGCGAGTAGACGTTCCAGTCCAGCCGGTCGGCCAGCGCACCATCGAGGTTCCGGTAGCGCTGTTCGAACGAGGCGCGCAGGCGTTTGCTGGTGTCCCGGGCGCGATCGTCGAGCAGGCGCGTCTGCGTCGCCTTTGGATCGAGTGCGCTGTAGATCCGGGTGTCCACGCGATCAAGGAACAGGTCGAGGGTTACCCGGTCCTCGCGTCCCGAGGCGGCTGTATGCACGTACTTGCCAAGCACGCTGTCGGTGATCGAGTTCATCGGATCGGGCCGTGTGCGGGTGGCATCGGCGGTATCGACCGTGCCCATGTTGTTGGTTGCCCGCGACTGACGATGGTTGGCGATAAAGACGATGCCGTTGTTTTTATCGCCGCCGGCAAGCGTCAGCGCGGAAGAAAGCCCGCGATCGGCGCTGGCATACTGTTCCTTCAGCGAAACGTAAATGGCGCGGCCATCGCGAAGATAGTCGGCAGGGTCCCGGGTGACATAGCGCACGGTGCCGCCGAGGGCGTCGGAGGGATCGAGCGCGGAGGCCGGGCCGCGCACGATCTCGACGCTCTTCACCGTATCGAGGTCGACATAGTTGCGTCCGGCGCGCATACCGGTGGTCGAGAAGCCGAAGGAGCTGGCGGTGGCCACGCCGTCGGTCTGGATGCTTACCCGATTGCCGTCCAGGCCGCGGATGCTGAAACTGTCCAGGCCCCAGCGACCGGCGCTGCCGATCGCCGAGACACCGGGCTCATAGCGCACGAGGTCGCGGATATCGACGACGAGGTGACGATCCATCTGCTGGCGATCGATCACCGTGATCGTCGCCGGTACGTCGAAACGGATATCCGCACCGATCGCGGTGACGGTGACCCGCGGCAAGGTGGTGGCGTCGGCGGCTTCAGCGGCCGATGCATCGAGGGGAAGAGCAAGCGCCAGGCAAATCAGCGCGGCAAGCGTAGTAGGTCGCAACACATTCGTTCCTTCGCATGCGTGCCACAACGGCACGGCGGCAAGCTTGCGAAGGAGGACGAGCCTCCGGCTGGCGACCGGGTCTGGGGAGTGCGAATCGACGTCGCCGCCGATTCGCCATCAAATGATAACGAATCTCATTAGCATTGCAAGCATCATCCGGCCGGATCGATGCGGTGCCCACTTTCCGGATCGAAAAAATGCAGCCGCGACGGCTGGAAGCGCAGCGCGATGTCCTGTCCCGTGCCCGGCAGGTCGCGCGACGAAGTGCGCGCGACGATGTCGTTGCCGGCATAGCGCATGTTGAGGAACGCTTCGTTGCCGACCGGCTCGATCACTTCGAGCAAGGCGGTGAATCCCGGCGCCGAGGTATCGGTCCCTGCCGGCTGCAGGTCTTCCGGACGTACGCCGACCACGATCTCGCGATCGCGCCATGCGGCGAGCGCAGAGGTCGCCGGAGGCTGGCCAAGCGCGATGCTGGTATCGGCCATGTCCAGGCGCAGGCCATCGCCAGCGCGCAGCGTGCCGCGCAGGAAGTTCATCGCCGGGCTGCCGAGGAAGCCGGCGACGAACAGGTTGGCCGGCCGGTCGTAGAGATTCATCGGCGTGTCGATCTGCTGGATCGTGCCGCCGTTCAACACCACGATGCGCTGGCCGAGGGTCATCGCCTCGATCTGGTCGTGGGTGACGTAGACCATGGTCGCGCCGAGCTGGCGATGGATGCGCGCGATCTCGACGCGGGTCGAGAGGCGCAGTTTGGCATCGAGGTTGGACAGCGGCTCGTCGAGCAGGAACACCGCCGGGTCGCGGACCAGGGCACGGCCGAGCGCCACGCGCTGGCGCTGGCCGCCGGACAGCGCGGCCGGACGCGAATCGAGCCGCTCGGTCAGCCCGAGCATGCTTGCCGCCTCGGCCACGCGCCGGTCGATCACGGCCTTCGGCTGGCCGCGCAGGCGCAGGCCGAAACCGAGGTTCTCGCCGACCGTCATATGCGGGTACAGCGCGTAGTTCTGGAACACCATCGCGATATCGCGATCCTTCGGCGCGACCTCGTTGACCATGCGGTCGCCGATCGTCAGGGTGCCCCCGGAAATCGACTCCAGCCCCGCGATCATGCGCAGGAGCGTGGTCTTGCCGCAGCCCGACGGTCCGACCAGGACCAGCAACTCGCCGTCGGCGATCTCGAAACTGGCTTCCGCCACGGCGACGTGGCCGTTGGGATACACCTTGCGAATCTTGTCCAGACGGACACCAGCCATGCACTTCTCCTGGAGGGCCTTCGCTGTCGAAAGGTCGCGAAAGGCCGGAAAGCATAGTCCGACGATGTCACAGAACCGTGTCTGCCCATCGCCCGGGCATTCGGTTATTCTGCCGAAGTAATCGTTTACATCAAGCGGCGGCGCGGCATCGGCAAATGAACTTCACCGTGCTTCACTGGACGCACACTCCCGCGCAAGGCACCCTTGCGTGTTCTGTGACATGACAGGCTTCCGATAATGGTTTACGGGAATACCGCCGCGCCGACGCTGCTGGCCGACCTGGGCGGCACCAATGTGCGTTTCGGCGTCGCCGACCCCTCCCGCAAGGTACCCCTGCTCGCCGAGAGCGTGCGGCGTTACCGGGTGGCGGATTTCGACTCGCTGGTCTCCGCGGCGAAACATTATCTGGCCGAGACCGGGCTGAAGGTGCACCGCTTCGTGATCGCCGCGGCCGGACGCATCAATGACGGCGAAACCGTCAAGGTCACCAACAATCCCTGGGCGATCTCGGCGAAATTGACCGCCGACGCGCTGGGCCTTGAGTGGGTTCACCTGGTCAATGATTTCGCCGCGCAGAGCATGGCGGTGATGCTGCTCCAGCCGGACGATCTGGTCGCGGTCGGCAAGCTGCCCTTGCCGACCATCGGCCAGGGCGACGAGCAGACCTTCGTCATCGTCGGCCCGGGCACCGGGCTCGGTGTCGGCGGCCTGCTGTTGCGCCAGGGCCATGCCAGCGTGCTGCAGACCGAAGGTGGCCACGCCGGCTTCGCCGCGCATTCGGCGGCCGATATCGAGATCCTCAAGGTGCTCAACGCGCGCTATGGCCGCGTATCCAACGAGCGGCTGATCTGCGGTGCGGGCCTGGTCAATATCTACATCGCGGTCTGCGAGATCGCCGGCAAGACGCCGGAGGACCTTCAACCCGAGGATGTGACCAAACGCGCCGAAGACAATAGCGACCCGATGTGCGTGCGCGCGGTGGAAACCTTCGCCGGCATCTTCGGTAGCGTCGCCGGCGACCTGGTACTCACCCTCGGCGCATGGGACGGCGTGTACCTTACCGGCGGCCTGATCCCGATCCTGCTGCCATGGCTGGAGCGCGGGCATTTCCGCGAGCGCTTCGAGGCCAAGGGGCGTTTCCGCGACACCATGGAACAGGTCCCGACCCAGGCGATCATGAATCCCGAGCCCGGCCTGGTCGGTGCCGCGGCACTGGCGACGGTCGAATCGGGGCGTTCGCTGCTGGGCCTGACCGACTGATGAAACTGGCCGGGCAGATCGTCCTCGTCACCGGCGGCGGCCGTGGCCTCGGCCATGCGCTGGTCCGCGCCTTCGCCGACGAAGGCGCGCGCGTGGTGATCAATTACCGACGCAGCCGCGATGCCGCCGTGGCGCTCGCCAACGACATCGGCGTCGCACGCGCGGTCGCCATTCAAGCCGATGTCACCGACGAGCAACAGGTCCTCGCGATGTTCGCCACCGCGCGCACGTATTTCGATGCGGGCATCACCACGGTGATCAACAACGCGCTGGCCGACTTCTCTTTCGACGGCGATGCCCGGCCGCGGCTGGACACGATCGACTGGACACGCTTCCAGGCGCAGATCGACGGCAGCGTGAAAGCCGCGCTCAACACCATCCGTGCCGCCCTGCCCGATATGCGCGCCGCCGGCTTCGGCCGCATCGTCAATATCGGCACCAACCTTTTCCAGAACCCGGTCGTGCCGTATCACGATTACACCGCGGCAAAGGCGGCCCTGCTGTCGCTGACACGCACCGCCGCGGCGGACCTCGGTGTCGACGGCATCACCGTGAACATGCTTTCCGGTGGATTGCTGCGTACGACGGACGCCAGCGCGGCGACACCGGAAGCAGTGTTCGACCTGATCGCGGCGAGCACGCCGTTGCGCCGGGTAACCACGCCCGAAGAGTTCGCCGATGCGGCGCTGTTCCTGGCCTCGCCATGGGCGCGCGCGGTGACCGGGCAGAACCTGGTCGTCGATGGCGGGCTGGTCAAGGACTGACAGGCCTACCCTTGTGGGAGCGAACCCTGTTCGCTCCTACAACAGGGCTGCGCTCCGAACAATTAGCCGGCAGGCGCCAGCAGCGCATCCAGGTCGGTCTGGTCGAAGCTCAATTTCTCGCGGCTGCCGCCGCCTTCCAGCACGGCTTCGGCGAGTTCCGCCTTGCGCGCCTTCAGTTCCTCGATGCGCTCTTCCACCGTGCCCGCGGTAATCAGCCGGTAAACGAAGACCGGTTTGTCCTGGCCGATGCGGTGCGCGCGATCGCTGGCCTGTGCCTCGGCCGCCGGATTCCACCACGGGTCGTAGTGGATCACGGTATCCGCGGCGGTGAGGTTCAGGCCCACGCCACCGGCTTTCAGCGAGAGCAGGAACAAGGGCACCTCGCCATCCTGGAAACGCTGCACCGGCAAGGCGCGGTCGCGCGTTTCGCCAGTGAGGGTGACATAACTCAAACGGCGCCGATCGAGCTCGTGCGCAATCAGTTTCAGCATCTCGGTGAACTGGCTGAACAACAGGACGCGACGGCCTTCGGCAAGCAGGGCGGGCAGCATGTCCATCAGCAGTTCGAACTTGGCCGACTCGTGCACGCCGCGTGCCGCTTCCAGCTTCACCAGGCGCGGATCGCAACAGACCTGGCGCAGCTTGAGCAGCGCATCGAGCACGACGATGCCGCTGTGCGCGATGCCGCGCTGCGCGATCACCTCGCGCAGTTCCTCGGTCAGCGACAGGCGCAGGCTTTCATACAGGTCCCGCTGACGACTTTCCATCACCACACGACGGGTGATCTCGGTCTTTGCCGGCAGTTCGGACGCCACCTGGGCCTTGGTACGACGCAGGATGAACGGCGCGATGCGCCGGTTCAGCCGTTCCTGGCAGTCGAGATCGCGCTGTTTCTCGATCGGCACGCGGTAGTGCCGACGGAAGGCGCCTTCGTCGCCAAGCAGGCCCGGCACGGCCAGGTCGACCTGCGACCAGAGTTCGCCGAGATGGTTTTCCAGCGGCGTGCCGGTAAGGCAGACGCAGCGCGGGACCTGCATGGCAAGCAATGCGCGACGCGCCTGCGTGCGCGGGTTCTTGACCTGCTGCGCCTCGTCGAGCACGACCAGGGTGAAGGCGTGCTGTTTCAACGTCTCCACATCGCGCGGCAACAAGGCATACGTGGTCAGCACGATGTCGTGTTCGCCGATCCGCGCGAAGGTGTCGCCACGCTGCGGACCATGCAGGGCGAGCAGGGTCAGCGACGGCGCGAAGCGCGCCGTCTCGGCGACCCAGTTCGGTACCAGCGAGGTCGGCACCACGATCAGCGCGGGAGCGGTCAGCGCGCCGCTTTCCTTCAGCGCCAGCAAGTGGGTGATCATCTGCAGGGTCTTGCCCAGGCCCATATCGTCGGCGAGCACGCCACCGACGCCGGCTTCGGCCAGCGCGTTCAGCCAGCGCAAACCGTCACGCTGGTACGGACGCAGTTCCGCCTGCAACCCCGCGGGCACGACATCGCTGGCGCGCTCCCCCGCTTCGCGAAGGCGACGGGTGAAACCGCGCAGACGTTCCGGCGCCTCGAACGTACCGCCACTGGGCAGGGCCTGTGCCAGTTCATCCAGGCGACCGGCCTGCACGCGCGGCAAATGCAGGCGCTGACGTGGTTTCTCGAGGTATTCGGCCAGCGGCGCCAGCAGGCCGCGCAATTCCTTCAGACGGATCGGCACGCGGCGACGTTCATCGACCGGGGCATACCAGACCGAATCCTCCGCCTCGTTCGGCGCGGGGCTCAGGCTCAGCTGATGCTCGGCCAGCGCATGGGCGACGATCGGCAGCAGGTTGAGCTTGCGCCCTTCGATCTCGATGCCGATTTCCAGGTCGAAGGCCTGGTTGGCGTTATCTTCAGCGGCGCTGCCATACCAGCGCACCGGACCCTCGAGCACTTCGAACGGAAAGCTCGACGCGTACTCCATGACGAAGCCGTCAGCTTCCAGCTTGCCGCGCAGGGCCAGCCAGCGCGCCGGCGTATTCACTTCCAGCGCGCCCGCGTAACCCTTGCCGGGAAACAGCCAGGCGTCGTCGGGCAAGGTGTCGGCCATGTCCCAGGGCAAGCCCTCGGTATCCACGGCGGGATTGAGACCGGCCGCCTCGAGGTGCTCCATCGACGCGAGTTCCTCGGCGCGGCGCCGGGTGATTTCCAGCAGCGAACCGTTGCGCACACGCCGCACCAGTGGTTCGCCGCCACGCCCGGGCAGGCGCTCGCCGGCGTAGTCGAAGGCCAGTCGTCCATAGGCCAGCGGCGGTGTGCCGGCAGCCAGCCGCGCGTGACGGGTCAGCGCATGCAGGACCAGCACCGGTTGCGGCGCGAGTTCGGCGCGACGCATGCCGTCGAACACCTGGGGCTCGGGAATGCGGCTGGCCATGCGGCTATGCGGCAGGCTGGCGCGCAGGTTGCGCGAATGCTCCGGCGGCAAGGTCGGCAGTTCCAGCCAATGGCTCTCTTCCAGCCCGCCCTCGAGCAGGCCGATCGCGGCCTGCTCGGCATCGAGGAACCACAGCCCGTCGATGCGGATCAGACGCTGGCTGGCCGGCAGCACGGGCAGCAGTTTCTGGCTGCCGTCTTTCTCCAGCTTCCAGCGCCAGTTCAGCGGATGCGACTTACCGCGCGACAGGCGCAGCCCTGCAATACCACCGAAGAAACAGGGCGTGGTGTCGAGCATCTCCGCGAGCAGGGTATCGCCGAGGTGACCGGCCAGCCGCGCATAGGTGCGGCTCTTGCGCTGGGTCTGCGGCAGGCCGAGCACGGCGGCGGCGATGCGCTGTTCGTGCGGGGTCAGCGCGGCATGGACCAGGTGCTTGCTGTCCAGCGGCGCGGGACGCGCGAAGCGACCCGCGCCGACCACGGCCAGCAGGACCGGCGCCGCGTCCAGGCGTGCGGCGGCCTCGTGCTCGTCGTTGACCAGCTCGAGGAAGAAGCCGAGCACGACGTGTTCGGCGCCATGCTCGCGTTCGGGTGCCGACAGCAGGCGCTGCCACAGGGTCGGCAAGGTATCGACACCGCCCGAAGCGGTTTCGCCGTTGCCGCGTTTAGTGTTCGGTTGCTGCATCCGCTGCGATCCGCATGCCCGACCAAAACAACGAGCTTAGCAGGCACGCACGCAAACGCCCGTAGGACTTTTTGTGATGCCGACCGCGGATATCGGCGCCGTTCAGCAGCGTGACGACGCCATGGAGCCCCTGATCGGAAGCTCCCTACGCGCCTTCGAAAAGCCCGGTCGGGTATTCCGGCTTCTGCTCACGCGCCATCAGCGCCTGCAGGCCTTCGACCGGTGTGACCTCGCCATGCAACACGGCGCGGACGCCGGTGGCGATCGGCAAATCCAGTCCGTGCTGTTCAGCCAGACGGGCAACCTCATCCGCCGTCAGCACGCTTTCCACCACCTGGCCGATCTCGCGAATCGCGTCATCCAGGGACACGCCACGACCCAGGGCAAGGCCCAGCCGACGATTACGCGACAGGTCGCCGGTGCAGGTCAGCACCAGGTCGCCGAGGCCGGCCAGTCCCATCAGGGTTTCGGCGCGGGCACCGAGTGCCACGCCAAGGCGCAGCATCTCGTTCATGCCGCGGGTGATCAGGCCGGCACGGGCGTTCAGCCCGAGATTCATGCCATCGGCGACACCGGTGGCCACGGCCAGCACGTTCTTCATCGCGCCGCCGAGTTCGGCGCCGAGGACATCGTTGCCGGTATAGGCGCGGAAGTTCGGTGCGTGCAGCAAGGTGGCGACGAGCTGGGCGAACGCGTTGTCGTCGGAATGGACGGTGACCGCGCTGGGCAGGCCGGCCGCTACTTCGCGGGCGAAGGACGGTCCGGTGACCACCGCGGCCGCCCGGCCCGGCAGGCGCTCGTCGACCAGTTCGTGCAGGAAACGACCGGTGCCGGTCTCGAAACCCTTGGTCGCCCAGGCGATCGACGCACCCGGCTCGAGCAGGGGGGCGATCTCGTCCAGCATCGCGGCGAAGGCGTGGCTGGGCACCACGATCAGCACGACCCCGGCACCGCGCAAGGCGGTACCGAGATCGGCTTCGTAAGCCAGTTCCTTCGGCAGATCCAGCTCGGGCAGGTAACGCGCATTGCGCCCTGTCGCGGCCATCCCGGCCAGGGCTGTGGCGTCACGACCCCACAGCCGCGTGGGGTTGCCGTTGCGCGCGATCAGCGCGGCCAGCGCGGTGCCCCAGGAACCGGCACCGAGTACGGCGACCGTCTGTCGGCTCATGTCGGGGCGCTCAGCTGTTGAGCGACTGCGGCTCGCCACCGGCGATGCGGCGCTGCTGTTCGGCGTAGAGGGCGTCGAAATTGATCGGCTGCAGCAGGAACGGCGGGAAGCCACCCTCCTGGACCATCGAGGAAACCATCTGGCGCGCGTAAGGGAACAGCAGGTTCGGGCAGTAGCTGCCAAGGATGCCGTCGCGATCCTCGTCGGTGAAGCCGGCGATGCCGAAGATCCCGGCCTGGTGCACTTCGGCCAGGTAAGCGGTGCGCTCGCCCATGGCGCAGGTCAGGGTCAGGCTCAGCACGACTTCATAGATGTCGCCGCCCAGGTCGTTGGCCTTGTGACCCAGGTTCAGCTGGACCTGCGGTTGCTGGTCGCCCTCGCCGATCTCCTGGAAGACCTGCGGCGCATTGGGAGCCTCGAAAGACGCGTCCTTGACATAAATCTTCTGCAGCACCAGCTGTGGGCCTACCTGGCCAGTTGCTCCGTTGGCGATGTTCTCTGCCATGCGCTTTCCCCTCGACGTCGAGCCGGTTGTGGATGAATGGGACCAATTTAAGAGCATGATTGTTTCATACATCCCTTCGCCCCGACAGCTACGTTGCACCGGGCGGCGGTTTTCTGCGACAATTGGCGGCTTACCTCTGTCGACCCGACCCGCTCGGGCACGTCCGTTATGCAGCACGGGCCTTACGACGCAGGCGCTCCACCCCCTCCAGCGCTGCGTGGCGACCCCAGAAGGGACGCTGCTGGGCCGACGCCGTCCTGGCCAAAGGGCGGTCAAACTGATTACGGAGGTCATCATGGCCCGTAGATGCCAAGTCACCGGAAAGGGTGTGCAGACAGGTAACAATGTCTCGCACGCCAACAACAGGACCCGTCGCCGCTGGTTGCCGAACCTGCACGAGCGTCGCTTCTGGGTTGCCAGCGAGAACCGCTGGATCAAGCTGCGCGTTTCCAATCACGCCCTGCGCACCATCGACAAGAATGGCATCGAGGCCGTGATCGCCGACCTGCGTGCCCGCGGCGAGAAAATCTGAGGAGTATGAGACATGGCTGGTAAGCGTGACAAAATCCGCATGATTTCCTCGGCTGGTACCGGACACTTCTACACCACCGACAAGAATAAAAAGAACACGCCGGAAAAGATGGAGATGAAGAAGTACGATCCGACCATCCGGAAGCACGTGATGTACAAGGAAGGCAAGATCAAGTAATTGATCGCCTTTCGTGAAACAAAAAACCCGCCCTCGTGGCGGGTTTTTTTT
>DASYLE010000098.1:0-7191 GCA_036009745.1 Luteibacter sp.
TTCATGCGTATCGCATCGACGATCTGCCGGCTGATCGGCCGCGGGTCGCCGGTGGATATCTGGATCAGCAGGGCTTGGGTACGTGCCATGGAGGACCTCGGATTCACGATCTGTACTATGCGAACTAGTACAGTACAGACACCTTCACGATGTCAAGGCCCATAGGTATCCTGCGTACTTCGAGCCAATGCCGGACCGCATATGCATCTTGAACTGCCCCAGGGCGCGCTGGAGTCGACGAAGGATTTCGCCAGGCACTTCGTCATGATCGTGATCAGTATCCTGACCGCGCTTGGCCTGGAGGCGTGGATCGAGCATACCCACCATCGCCACGCCGCCGAAACCGCGAGCGTCGGGATCGAGGCGGAGGTGCGACTGAACCTCGAGGACATCCGCAAGGTTCGCGGGCACGACACGGAGCGGATGAAGGCGCTGGAAAAGCTTCGCGACAGCCTTGTCCAGGACATCAGGGACAACGCAGCGCAGTCGACCATCGACCAGCACGTGCATGCCGCGACCCCTGACGGGCTATACCTGGACTGGCGCTGGCCCACCCTGCGCCATACCGCATGGGATGTCGCCGTGGCGAACCAGGCGGCTGGCTGGATCGACAGCGATCGCCTCGCGCATTACTCCAGTGTTTACACCTTCCAGCAAAAATCCGACACGGTGATGGCCGAAGACCTGCCCACGGTATTGAACGGCCCGCGCATGGGCGATGCCATGACCGACCTCCAGACCGGCAGCGTGCCGCCACGTGAGCTGCTTCACGTGGTCGCACAGATGGCCGCCCTGATGAACGAGGCGGTGCATAACCTCGATTCGCTGGAAAAAAAGATCGTCACCGAGCTTCCCGCGGCGGCATCGTAAAATCTACTGCCGCGCCTCGATGCGCAGCCCGCGCGGTGTCAGCCAGTGTTCGATACCCTCGAACACGCCCTGCACCAGCAGGGCCAGCACGGCGGCGGGCACCGCGCCCTCCAGGATCAGACCGATATTGTCCAGACGGATGCCGGTGAGGATCGGCTGGCCGTAACCGCCCGCGCCGATCAGGGCGGCGAGCGTCGCGGTGCCCACATTGATTACCGCCGCGGTCTTGATGCCGGCAAGGATCGAACGCATCGCCATCGGCAGTTCAACGCGACGCAGGCGCACGCCGGACGGCAGCCCGAGCGCGGCGGCCGACTCGCGCAGCTCAGGCGCGATACCGACCAGGCCGGCATGGGTATTGCGCACGATCGGCAGCAGACTGTAGAGGAACAGCGCGGCCACAGCCGGCCAGGTGCCGATGCCGAACAGCGGGATCATGAAGACGAACATCGCCAGCGACGGCACGGTCTGCAGGATGCCGGTCAGGCCAATTACCAGCTGGCCGAAGCGGGCCAGCCGCGCGGCCAGGATACCCAGCGGAATCGCCAGCACCACGGCGAGTCCCAGCGAGAGGATCACCAGCTTCACATGCTCGAGCGTGCGCGCCAGCAGGCGCGCCCACAGCCCTGCCCCGTCGGTGTCCGCGCGAACGCCGAGGAAATCGGCGGCTACGGTGGCTTCCTTCATGCCTTGCAACTTCACCTGCGCATTCATCCGCCGCATCGCAGCTTCGTCGATGCGACCGACGAGATTGTTCAGCGCATCGACGAAGCGCGGCGCACTCTGTGCGAGCGACAGGCGGTACAGGTACACCGCCTCATAACGCGGGAAGTAATGTCGATCGTCCTCCAGCGTACGCAGGTGGTAATACGGGATTTCCGCATCGGTGCTGTACAGGTCGATGGCATCGACTGCGTTGTCAGCGACCGCGCGATAGGAAAGCGTATGGTCCAGCCCGCTTACATGCGTCTGCGGCAGCCCGTAGCGCTGGCGCAGGCCCGGCCAGCCGTCCTCGCGGTCCATGAACTCATTGGAAAATCCGAAGCGCAGGTCGGTATGCGCGGCAAGATCCGATAGCGTCGCAATGCCGAGCTGCGCCGCGCGATCCTCGCGCATGCCGATCGCGTAGGTATTGTTGAAGCCGAGGGAGTCCGTGATGCCGATGCCGAACGGCGCGAGCTTCGCGCGCAAGGTGGCGATGTCCGCATCGGGCGCGACGCCTTTCAACAACTCGTGGGTGAGCGTGCCGGTGTATTCGGCGTAGACATCGATGTCGCCCTGCTGCAAAGCCTTCCACAGGATGCTGGTGCCGCCAAGTTCGCGCTGGTGGATCGCTTCGACACCGGCCTCGCGCGCACTGACCCGGGCGACTTCCCCGAGGATTACCGATTCGGTGAACTGCTTGGAGCCGATACGCACGGGGCCGGCCTGCGCGAGCAGCGGCAGCAGGATCACGGCGCAGGCGAACAGGAAACGCTTCATCGCGGCGACTCCGGCAGGCGTCGTTGCGCGCGGACGAACTGCGTGACGAAGGGCTCGGCCGGGCGATCGCGCAGGTCCTCGAGCCGCCCGTCCTGCACCACCTTGCCCTCGCGGATCAGTACCAGCCGTTCGGCGAACCATGCCGCCTCGGCGAGGTCGTGGGTCACCACGATCACCGTCTTGCCGAGCTGCTCGAAGATGCCCTTCAGCTCATCCTGCAGTTCGTGACGGACGATGGGATCGAGCGCACCGAGCGGCTCGTCCAGTAGCAAGGCATCGGGATTCATCATCAGGCCGCGCATGAGGGCAACGCGCTGGCGCTGGCCACCGGACAGCTCAGCCGGATAGCGCTTGAGGACGTCGTGCGGCAGATGGGTCAACCCGGCGAGTTCTTCCGCCCGCTCCCGAATGCGCGCCGCGTTCCAGCCGAGGTGGCGCGGCAGCAGCGCGAGGTTGCCCAGCGCGGTCAGGTGTGGGAACAGGCCGCCCTCCTGGATCACATAGCCCACCCGGCGGCGCAGCTCGAGGACATGGGCTTTTTCCAGTACCCGGCCATCGGCGCTGACACGGCCGCGATCCGGGTGTTCCAGGCCCAATAACAGGCGCAACACGGTAGACTTTCCCGATCCGCTGCTGCCGATCAGTGCCGTCGTACTGCCGGTGGCGAAATCCAGGCTGATATCGTCCAGCGCCACGACCTCGCCATAGCGCTTGCTGGCGTGGTCGAGTGCGAAGGCAATGCGTGCGGTGTCGTTGACGGTCGTCCCCATGTACGGGACTTTACCGCATGCACGGCGGCATAGAGGGGAGCCCGATGCTGAAGATAAAATCCGTGGGGCTCGCTCTCCTCTGCGCGATCGCGGTGGTCGCCACGCCGTGCATGGCTGGCGGCAGTCTCTACGTGGACGATCCGGGTGTCACCGCCGCGGGCCGTTGCCAGCTGGAAAGCTGGATGCGCGCCTTCGCCGGCGGTGGCAATGAGTTCACCACCGTACCCGCATGCAGCACCGGCCCGGTCGAATGGTCGGTGACGTTGACGCGACTTACCTCACCGAATGATCGGCCGTGGTCGCCTGGGGTCAAATGGCAACTGGCCGACAACACGAATGGCGGGTTCGGCATGGCCGTCGCGGTGACGGCGCTGTACGACCATGCGCGACTGCAAAACACCGAGGCCTACCTCGCGCCCGGCTGGGTGCTCGGCCAGCGCAAGCAATGGACGGTCAACATGAACCTGGGGATGATTCGCGAGCGCGGCGAGACATCGAAGATCGTCGCCGGCCTTGGCATGCAATACGACACGACGGTCAAGCTGGTCAGCCTGCTGGCGGAACACCTCTGGCACGACGGACATGGCGGTGTGACGCAAGTCGGCGTGCGCCTGAACCTCAGTGGCGCCAGCACGATCGACCTGCTCGCGGGGCGCAGTCGTGACGAACACACGGACCGCTGGCTGACGCTCGGGCTCAATCTGGCATTTTGAAAAAGCATCCTTCGGGCGCTGTCGCACATCGGCAGGCCGGGTGTGGAACTTCGGAATTAAAGACCGTGATCATGAGTGCCCGGCTCCAAAGGACTCGCGAACAGGGTTCGCTCCCACAGGAGCAGGTTACCGCGACCTTGTGGGAGCGAACCCTGTTCGCGAGTCCTTTGGGGCCGAACCTCTCACGCTGACCACCATAGATACACGGCAATCAGCCGGCCCGTGACCCCGCGGCCCCGCCGGCCGCCCCGCGCAGCGGGCGCGCGATCGGGGTTGTACGAGTCAGGTTACTTTTCTGGGGCCATTCCAGAAAAGTGACTCGGCCTCCGGCAGGGGGTCGAAACACCGGCGCCATAGGCGCCGACACGATCTTGAAAGCGCCACCAAAGAGCCAGGCCCCATTCCGCCAAGGCCACATGAAGCGTATCGCCGTTCCCGAGACGACCTCTGGCCTCTCGGGTCACCAGGCAATCGCCACAACGACCTGCGCTGGTAGGACGAGCAAGAGCGGGTGCGAGTAAGCTCCGCCGCATGAGCCATATCGGCAAGCCGCCCAGCGACGATGGTGTCATCTTCGATGGCGCATTCGCCTCGCCGTGCACGGCGGCGGCACGACGCTGGACCCTGACCGCGGCGATCGTCGGTTCCAGCATGGCCTTTGTCGACGGCACCGTGGTCAATGTGTCGCTGCCGGCGATCCAGCGCGCGCTCGATGCCACGACGGCCGATGCGCAGTGGGTGATGGAGTCGTATGCGCTGTTCCTTGCCGCGCTGTTGCTGGTGGGCGGTGCGCTCGGCGATCGCTTCGGTCGCCGCCGGGTGTTCACCCTTGGCGCCATGCTGTTCGTCGTCTCGTCGATCGGCTGTGCGCTGGCCGGTACGATCGATCTGCTCATTACGGCGCGTGCCGTCCAGGGCATCGGCGCGGCCTTGCTGGTGCCCGGCAGCCTCGCCCTGATCAGTGCCGTCTACCCACCCGATTCGCGCGGCGCGGCGATCGGCACCTGGTCGGCATTCAGCGGTATCACCGCGGCGGTCGGTCCGGTGATCGGCGGTTTCCTGGTCGACCATTATTCGTGGACCTGGGCTTTCCTCATCAACGTACCGATCGGTGTCCTGCTGCTGGCGATCTGCATGACGAAAGTACCGGAAAGCTTCGGCTCGTCGCGACACGACCCGGTTGATATCGGTGGCGCCGCGCTGGCGACGATTGGCCTGGCCGGCGTGGTTTTCGCCTTGATCGAAGCTCCCTCGCGTGGCTGGCATTCGATACCGGTGCTGTTGTCGGCAATGGTCGGTTGTATTGCGCTGTCCTGGTTCGTACGAGCGGAGGCCCGTGGTCGCACGCCGATGCTACCGCTGTCGCTGTTTCGCATGCGCAACTTCGGAGGCGCCAACCTGCTGACCCTGATGCTCTACGCAGCGCTCGGCGGCGCATTGTTCTTCTTCCCGCTGAACCTGATCCAGGTGCAGGGCTATAGCGCCACCGCCGCCGGCGCGGCCTTGCTGCCGTTTATCGTCACCATGTTCACGCTGTCACGCTGGGCCGGCACCCTGGTCGACCGGTTCGGCTCGAAGCTGCCGTTGATCGTCGGCCCGGTCATCGCCGCTGCAGGGTTCGTGCTGTTTGCGTTGCCATCGATCGGCGGCAGCTACTGGACGACGTTCTTCCCGGCGGTCTGCGTGCTCGGCCTCGGCATGAGCGTCACCGTCGCGCCGCTGACGACGACGGTAATGAACGCCGTCGGCCCCGAACTCGCCGGAACAGCCTCAGGCGTCAATAACGCGGTCGCCCGCACGGCCGGCCTGCTCGCCATCGCCGTGTTCGGCATCGTGCTGACCGGGGCGTTCGAATCGCAACTGGTCGGCGAACTCGCTGCGGCTGGTGCGTCGAACGACTTGACCGCCGCGGTCATGGCGCAACGTGAGAAGCTGGCAGGCATCGTCATCCCCATTGACGCGCCGTCGCCCATGGCGGCCACGCTGAAGCATGCCATTGGCGCGTCCTTCGTCACCGGCTTCCGCTCGGTAATGCTGCTGTCCGCAGTACTCGCCTTGTTGAGCGCACTGGCCGCCGGCGTGATGATCGAAGGCCTGCGCCGGCCGAACCTCAATCGTAAGTAACGACGACGGTGGCGATCGCAGACACCGTTCCGGTGCTGAGCGGCCGCACGCCGACGCGCCAATAGGCGGCGCGCAGGTCAAGTTGCGCTCGCGTTCCGATAATGCCGACCGCGCGTGCCGCATCGGTCCCATTAGCGCCAATCGTCCTGCCGTCCGCCGCCGACTGCAGCTCGACCGCCACGCCGCCCGCGCTACCCGTGCTGCGATAGCGCAAGGGATCGTCCATGTCGGGCTGGCCGGCAAAGGTGAACGTTGCCTGGCTCAGGTCGGGTGTGCAGTGTTCGATCGTGAGAGTGAATTCCTTGAAACCATGGGCCCCGTTGGCCGGCAGGTCGCCGCTATAAACCGTATCAAGAGCAATGATGCGGTTGTCGTCGCCGACCGCAAGGCTGCAGGTGCTCTCCAGGAACCGACCCTGGAAACGGATGCTCACGTCGCTTGCCGTTGCGTGCATGGGCAGGAGCGCGGCCGCCATGGTCACCAAAGGCAGGAGGCCGGAACGCCGGATGTGCATGGTGGCCTCCATCAGTTGTAGATCAGGGTGACAGTGGCCGCGCCGTTGGCCTGCCCGGCCGCGGTCGTCGCTTCGGTCTGGTAGTAACGAGCTTTCAGCGAGATCGTGTAGCTCGACCCGTCGACCTGGTTAAGTGCCAGACCGGAGGCACGCATATTGCCGTAGCTAACCGGATTGTCGCCGGCGTCAACGAGCTGGATACCGATGCCCTGCGCCGTCGGATTCACACCGTCCGGCTGCAGCGCCATCACGCCTTGCGCGGGGTTGACCACCGAGGTCACCGGGTCCACGCGATAGGAGATCTGGTTCGGCGTCGATCGCTCGGCCACGCCGTTATTGTCCGTGATCGCTCCACGGAAGGCGCCGAAGAACGCCGGGCAATTATTCAACGAAATGGGTACGTCGATCCATTTATCCGTCGAGCTGCCTATGCCGGTCAGCTCCTTCGTGTAATGCGTACCCATATTGACCGTCACATCCGGCGTCGTACACGTACGCGATACGATATTGATTGCCCCGCTGAAGCTTCCCAATTCCATGCGCAACGTGTTGTCGCCGAACTGGACGTACTCGAACGTCGGCAGATCCGACCCACGGATCGTGCCTGCACCGACGGGTCCGGTCTTGATGAGACTGATATCGAAGGCCGCGCCGATCCCAAGGATGGTTGTATTCGTCCAGGTATACGGCCCAATCGTGTATGGGAACGCATTTCCGG
>DASYLE010000099.1:0-3627 GCA_036009745.1 Luteibacter sp.
GAAGGCCACGGCATCGGGCAGTGCCTGACGACGTGAGTTGTCGTAGGCGTAGCTCACCCGCTCGGCTTCGCCGGTGCTGAAGCCGGCGCCGAGGACGTCACGGAGGTGCTGGGCCAGGGCCTGGGGTAGGGCGGTCATCGCCGCATGATAGTCCCGCTGGCTTCAACTCGCCTCGAAGGCCGCGCGCAGCCATTGCATGTCCTCGCTGGCGCCGTCGCCATGGAAGCCGACGACGTCGAATCGACAGGGGCGGCGGGCATGGGCCGGGTGTGCGATGAGGAAGCATTGCGCGGCCCGGATCAGCCGGGCCTGTTTCTTCCGGGTTACCGAGGCGATGGCGCCGCCGAAGCGCAGCGAGCGCCGGTAGCGCACTTCGACGAAGACCACGGTCGCGCCTTCGCGCATGACCAGGTCGAGTTCGCCGAAACGGGTGTTGAAGTTGCGCGTGATCACGGCCAGGCCGGCAAGGACCAGGGCCTCGCAGGCCTGCTGTTCGAAGCGGTCGCCGGCGAGGCGTTTGCTGGTGAGTGGCTTGGTCATTGGATCACGATAGCGTCCGTGCCAGACGTGACCCTGTGGGTGACGAGAGAAGCGTCCCGTCAGCCGTCGCCGCTTTCGATCGTCGGTGCCGTGGCCGGGGCTTCCAGTTCCAGGCTGCCGGCGACCGGGCGGGCGACGCCCTCCTGGAAGCGCGCCCAGATCAGTACGCGACGTACGCGGCCGAATTCGTCGGTGACCAGCTGCCCGGTGGCGCCGGCGAAGTAGCTGCCCGGGTGTGCGCGCATCCAGTCCACGTAGGGCGCCAGTCCCCATGCGTCCATGCCGAAGGCGAACAGGCGCGCGGCGACGCCACGGGTGGCCGGCATCGAGGCATTGAGGTCGCTGCGGCGCGGCAAGCCGGGTTGCGCATCGAACAGCCACGGTGCGTCGCAGAACTCGACGCCCTCCAGGTCGTGGTCCGCGGCGGCATCGTCGACGCCGCCGTAGACATGCGAGGTGCCGAATACCGGCATCGTGTTCTTGGCCAGGCGCAGCTGGGGCATGAACAGGCGTGCCTGCTGCGGCTTCATGCTGATGAAGACGCCGTTCTTGTTCTCCACGGGCGTCTCGCCATTGGCGACAGCCGCGGCATCGGCCGGCGGCGTCGCTTCGGCGGGGCTGGCCGCCTTGATGTCGTCGGCGAAGTTCACCGCCCCGTTCTGCAGGGTGATGGTGCTGTCGATATGGCCGCCGCGCGCCTCGAACTCGGCCTTGAAGGCACGCCCGGCACGACGCGCGAAATCGTCGGTGGACAGCGCGATCATCGCCCCGGTCAGGCCCTTGTCGATCATGTGATCGGCCACCTGGGCACCTTCGGTTTCCGGCAACAGGCCGAACTCGCTGGCGTTCGATGGCGGCAGGGTCTTGTCGTTCGGATAGTTCAGGGTCAGCAGTGGCACCGGCAGCGGGCCCTTGGCGAAGATCGCCGAGACCGCCTCGCGGCTGAGCGGCCCGACCACGAATTGGGCGCCTTCGGCGACCGCCTTGTCGTAGGCAGCCACCGCATGCGCGGCATCGCCGTCGACATCGTAGACGCGGACTTCCGGACGCGGCGCGTTGTTGCGGCCGGCGTCGAGGTAGGCGGTGAAGAATCCGTCGCGGATCGCACCGCCGGCACCGGCCAGCGCGCCCGAGGTGGGCAGCAGCAGGGCGAGCTTGCCGGGTACGCGATAACCCTCACGGACATTGGCGTTGCCGCCGGCACCGATGGTGCCGACCGGCTGGTCCAGGACCGCCGGTGGACGGGCGATGGCGACGCCGAGTTGCGATAGTGCCTCGCTGACCCATGGCTGCATGCGATCGCCCGCCGGCAGCTCCCCGGCGTGTCCGGCCAGCGCATCCTTGCCGAGCTTTATCAGCAGGTCGATGACCTGTTTGCGGTTCTGCTCGCGATCCAGGCCGGTCAATTGCGCGTCCATGTCCACGCGCGTGTTCGCCGCGCTCCACGGATCGCCGGCGGCGGCTTGCGCCCTGGCACGCAATTCACCCATGCGCAGGCGCACCGGCAGGGATACGCCGGCACCTGGCGTCCCGGTCAGGGCAAGCGCGGCGGTCGGGTCATTGTTCTTCAGCGCGATCTCGGCCTTGAGCATGTCGAAGCGCAGCGCGTCCTCGCCCTCGAGGTGCTGGCGGCGAACATCGGCAAGGACCGTGGCGCTCCGATCGAGCGCGCCTTCCTGGCGGTAGGCCTCGGCGGCGAGCAGACGGTAGTAGTCGGCGTAGTTGGGATCTTGCTGGGAAAGTGCGAGGTAGGCCTGCGCGGCCTGGTCGAACTGGCCCTTGGTGAACAGTGCCTGCGCTGCCTGGGCATCGACGCTCGGCGGCGGCGCACCGTGCTGGCCGCCGACCACCGCGCAACCGGCGAGGCCAAGGGCCAGGAGCATTCCCATGCCCGTGTTGCGTACGCTGCGCATGCGTTGCTTCCTTCTGGAGTCGGTATGGGGCAAGCGCGCCGCCCCATCCCAACGGCCGCGCGTTCTCTGACCGGGGATCATAGCCGATCGTGTCGCGAGCCCGGCCAGCACGGGCTTCGGCGCGTTCAGCATGTCCCGGCTTACACTGTGCGGCTACGCGGCAATGTGATTGAGTCCGCGCAATTTCTTGTAAGGAGCGACAGCATGGCGGCGACAACGGGAACCTTGTGGGTGGTCGCCACCCCGATCGGCAACCGCGACGACCTCACCGCGCGGGCCGTGCAGGTGCTTCGCGAGGTGGCCGTGATCGCCGCCGAGGACACCCGGCACAGCCGGCCACTCCTTATGCACTACAACATCGACACGCCGCTGAGGGCGCTGCACGACCATAACGAGCGCGACGAGGTCGATGCGCTGGTGGCGAGGATGCAGGGCGGCGAAAGCATCGCGCTGATCTCCGACGCGGGTACGCCATTGATCAGTGATCCGGGCTTCCGCCTGGTGCGCGCGGCGCGCGCGGCCGGCGTGCGCGTGTCGCCGGTCCCTGGAGCCTGCGCGGCGATCGCCGCGCTGTCGGTCGCCGGCCTGCCCAGCGACCGCTTCGTCTTCGAGGGTTTCCTGCCTGCGAAAGGCGGCGCACGGCGCCAGCGCCTGCAGGAACTGGCCGGCGAGACACGTACGGTCATCTGTTACGAGTCCTCGCACCGGGTGCTGGAAAGCCTCGAGGATATGCGCGACGTGCTCGGTGCCGAGCGCGAGGTCGTGCTGGCGCGTGAGCTGACCAAGATGTTCGAAACCGTCATCGGTGAGCCGGTCGGCGACCTGATGGCACGGGTCGCCGCCGACCCGAACCAGCAGAGGGGCGAATTCGTGCTGATGATCGCCGGCCGCCCCGGCGATGCCGACGACAAGCTCGCCGAGGGCCTGCGCGTATTCGCCATCCTGCGCGCCGACCTGCCGCCGGCGAAGGCGGCCAAGCTGGCGGCTGCGATCAGTGGCGCGCCACGCAAGTTGCTTTATGGCGGCGCGGAGTAGGCCGGCTGGAAGAGTGGTCGGGACGTTGCGCCTGCGGCTTTTTATCGTCGTTCCGGCGGAACGGGGAGCTGGTTCTTTGGATGCGCTTCGCGAGCGTGTCGGCGCCTATCGCGCCGCGATTTCGCCCTCCTGCCGGAGG
>DASYLE010000100.1:0-1546 GCA_036009745.1 Luteibacter sp.
CCCACCGGTGTGGTCGAGAACGAATTGCTGCAGGTGACCAATCACTGGGTCGGCAAGCCCGACGGCGACGACTCCCTGCTGCGCACCGACCTGGCCACGCTACGCGCCTTGCCCGGCGTGCGCGACGCTTATGCGACCAACGCCTTCCCGCTGATTGGCAGCGGCTGGGGCAGCGGCATCCGTACCGATCCGGAAAAACCCGGGCAGCTCGGCGTGGCTTCGCTGTACTTCGTCGACGAACACGCCGTACCGACTCTCGGCCTGCATCTGATCGCCGGCCGGAATTTCCGCAGCGACGAAGTCGGCCTGCTCGAGGACAACGGGCGGCCCGACAACAGCAGCATCATCGTCACCAAGACCTTCGCCGATAAGGCGTTCCCCAAGGGCGATGCACTGGGCAAGGTCTTCTACATCGGCAACCTCGGCGCGAAGCCAAGCACCATCATCGGCATCGTCGACAACCTGCAGGCGCCATCGGCCTCCAGCAGCGACGCGGCCACCTCGCAATACACCATCCTCGTCCCCAAGCAGCTGGCTGGCTCGTACAACCACTACGTCGTGCGCGCCCAGCCCGGCCAGCTCGAAACACTGTTGCACACGGTGCCCGCCGCGCTGAAGAAGGTCACCAATCGCCGTGTGATCCCCGAGAAATACGGCGTACTCAGCTTCGCCGAGCTACGCCAGCTCGCCTACCGTGGCGACCGCGGCCTGGCCATCCTGATGGGCGGCATCTGCATCGTCCTCTTGATCATCACCGCCGCCGGCATCGTGGGCCTGAGCAGCTTCTGGGTCGGCCAACGCCGCAAACAGATCGGCGTCCGCCGCGCACTAGGCGCCACCCAGCGCGACATCCTCGAATACTTCCTCACCGAAAACCTGCTGATCGGCATCGCCGGCGTCGCCATCGGCGCGGTACTCGCGGAGATCCTCAACGTATGGATGATGACCGCGTTCGAGGTAGGCAGACTCTCCAACAGCTACCTCATCGCCGGCGTCATCGCGCTGCTGGCGCTGGGGCAGGGCGCCGTGCTGGCGCCCGCGATGCGCGCATCGCGCGTGCCGCCGGTGGAGGCGACGCGCACCGTTTAAAGGATGCGCTGTGCGTCATGTCTTCAAAAAGCGCAGCGACCGGGTAAGTCACGGCCCCAAAGGACTCGCGAACAGGGTTCGCTCCCACAAGGTCGCGGCAACCTGCTCCTGTGGGAGATGGGATGCGCGCCATGTTTTCAAGAGCGCAGCGACCGGGGAAGTCACGGCTTCAAAGGACTCGCGAACAGGGTTCGCTCCCACAGGAGCAGGGTTGCGGCGACCTTGTTGTGGGAGCGAACCCTGTTCGCGAGTCCTTTGAGGCCGGCCCTACAAGCTGGCCAAAATAAGCACACGGCGATCAGCCGGCTCGTGATCTCCCGGGGCCCCTTTGAGCGTGAGGTCGGGTCGGACGACAAGGCCTGCGAAGCAGGGGTCGGCATGGATGCCGACCGTTTACGACCGTACAGGGATGTACGGCCGTAAACCCCGGCCGACCCGGCCGCACCCGCGCAGCGGG
>DASYLE010000101.1:0-25867 GCA_036009745.1 Luteibacter sp.
AGCCGTGACTTGCAAGGTACTCACAAAGGCTGTCGTTCTCGAAGGCGGACGAACTGTCGCTCGCCGCATAGATCACCACGGGAAATCGGCCCGCTGCCGGGCTGGCGTCGCGCGTGGCGCCTACGGGCTCGTTACGGATACCCTCCGCCGCGGCGGCATCGGCACCCAGCAGGTTGTATTGCCGTAGCAAGGCATTGGTTCGCTGCCGGCGCTGCACAGCATCGAGGTGGAAATCCTCCTCGCTGACGGCCAGCTCCAGGTAATCCTCATAACGCATGGGATGCCCGGGCGATGCCGCCGGATACCAGATCAAGGTCTGGATGGGGCGTCCTCCACTGAGAGCCGCGTAGCTGCGAGCAACATCGAACTGCTCGACGACCCGGAAGCCCACGGCATGCGAGCCGGGCGTCGCGTTGAAGTGGAAGCCGGCATCTTCGGCGTACCCTGCGAAACACATCAAGAGCAAGATACAGGCGGCTATCCAGCGCATAGAAGATGTCCCCATATCCCGAGAGCGGAGTCTAGCAGCGGTCTTTTCGCTCAAGCCATGCCTGCGATACCCCCGAAATTTCTTGCGCCTCCATCTTGCTTTCCATAAATCGCGCGACTACCGCAAATACCCCACCACAAGCCGCGTAGCCTCATCGACAAGCGATTCAACCGCGTCACCCGAGAGCATCTCGGCGTGATACAAGACTGCGTTGTGGGTCAGCGCCTCTATGGTCGTCACACACACAAAGGCGGCAAGCCCAAGATCGACCGCTCGAACTTCATCGCGGTGACGCTCGAGATAAGCCCGGAACAGCGCATAGCTTTCGCGACTATAGGCTTCGATATTCTCAAGCCGCCCCGTGCGCGGAATCTGCTCCGCGAGCACCCGATGTAGCTTGGGGTCGACGCGATGCGCCTCGATCGCTGCGACAACGAGCCGGCGCACCGCTTGCTCGATCGGCTGCGAGGCGACCTCCGCCAGCGCGTCATGGACGACCTGCATGATTTCCTGGTCATGCCGCTCGATGACGGCGACAACCAGCGCCTCCTTGCCAGGGTAGTACTGGTAAAGCGTGCCAACGCTCACGCCCGCCTTTTCGGCGATGCGGTTGGTGCTGGCCTTGTCGAAGCCCTCCCTCACCAAAATGCGAGCGGTTGCCTCGACAAGCGCGTCGACCTTCGCGCGCGATCTGTCCTGAGAGGCGTGTTTCCTGGGTTTCGTCAGCGGTTTGCGCGCCATTTCCTGCATCCCGAATGCGAGTAGAAAATGCGAATGATCGCTCGCATTATATCTACGGACGAAGACAAAGCGAAAGCCTTCATGACTCGTCGCAATCGCACCCAGGCAGGATGGTTATGAACGTTGGAAAGTTATCGTCGACACTGCAAGTTCGAGATTATGAAACAACAGCGAAGGCGGACGCCGCAGCACCGAGCTGGCAGAGCCGCTGCCTCAATGTGCTGCTCGGGCTTCTCCCCATCAAGAAGCAGCTGGCATCCGCCGCAGTCGTGCAAGAGCGCGTGCGCAGACTGGCATTGCGACCGGCCCCTTATGAGCCAAAAGGCCTGGGCCTCGACATCGTTGTGACCTTGAAGAATGTGGCCGGATGGCCCGTCTATTACACGGCGCTGTCCACCAATCCCGAACCCAGCGACTACGTCGTGTTCCTGCACGGCGGCGGCTATATTAACGAGATCGTACCTGCCCATTGGCGCTTCGTCGCCTACCTGACCCGTAAGGCTCAGGTCCGTTGCGTCGTTCCCATCTTTCCGCTGGCTCCCGGCGCCACCGCGAAGGACATCGTACCGGCCACGGGCCAGCTGCTACGGAACCTTCTGAAAGATGTCTGGCCTGCGAAGGTCACGGTGATCGGCAATTCAGCCGGCGCCGGACTGACGCTGGCGGCGGCCCAGTGGCTACGGAATGCCGGACAACGCCAACCGGACAGGCTGGTGCTGATCTCCCCCGGACTGGATGCATCGGTGAGCCGCCCGGAACAGGTGGCGATCGCCGAGCGCGACCCCACACAGGCTATCCCGGGCATGGTCGAAGTGGGGCGTCTCTATGCAGGCGCCCTGGATATCACCCACCCTTATGTCAGCCCGTTGAACGGCGATTTCCAAGGGCTCCCGCCGATGACCGTGTTCTCCGGCACACGCGACCTGCTCTATCCCGACAGCATCGATCTGGCCGCAAAGGCGCGAGCCGCGGGTGTGCCGGTCGATCTTCATCTTCGACAGGGACAACCGCACAACTATGCGGGCCTGCCGACGCCAGAAGGCCGGCAGGCGCGTGAGGCCATCCTGCGCGTCTTACGTGATCAGGCTTGACGCTGGTTGCGCGGGCTTTCGATGTAAGGAGGGGCTGACGATCAGCACCCTCCTCTGTTTGTCAGCTTTCAGAAAATCAGCCGGCACCTGGCTTCCGATACCCGCGATACCACGACGCGATGAACCTGATCGGGAATGGCTCAGCCGAGGCAATCCCCCTCATCGCTCAAGCCCAGGAAAACGACCGGAAAGCCGGGACACGACATCTTCGAAACCAACGTCCAGTTCGTATACCTTGAACTGCTCGTCGTCGTCACGTCAAACCTGATTCCAAAATCGGACAAGCTGTATGTCCTTCGCACTTACCTGCGCAGATGGGCTTCACTCACAGAAGAAAAGACCGGTCAATCGACGGTTTCGTCTGTTCCCCAGCCTTTTGCGCTGGCAAGCTGGTCCAGCTAACAGGCGGCAGTCTCGGCAAGGCAGCCCCGCTCCGCGCTTTCCGCGACACGAAGCACGCATGGCTCATTCAATAGCGTGATGACCATAGCTAAACGCTCGCGTGATACGCCAGCCGTCAGAGGTCTGGTGCCAGACAAACATGAACTTCGCCGCGCCAAAGCACTTCCCGGACTTTATCTCGCAGAAGGTCTGCTCACCCTCTTCAATCGCTCCGAATCCCTTGATGGGATAGATCTTTAAGGTCCCTGGCGTAAGCCTGCGACGAGAGGTGCCACAGACGTTTTGACGAACCTTGTCCAGGTAATCTTTCCTCGTCCAGCTTACGCCTCCGTTGTCGTGATAAAACTCGACATTCGGGTCCATGAAATCGGCGTGTTTCTGCAGTTGCTGCGATACGTCGCAGTGATTGAAAGCACCGAAGAATGCGGTATCCAGTTCCGAGATGGTTCGGTACAGGTCGTCATGGCTCGTTGAGTCGCCCTGTGTCGCTTGACCCGCCGACTGGGCTTTCAGACCCGGTGCTGCGATAGCAAGGATCATGGCTGCAAAGAAGTGGATGGTTTTCATTCTTGCGTCCTTAGCCGGGATGCACACTGCCGACCCCGTAGCTTTTCACGCTTTGCGGCAACAGGCCAGCATAACTTCTTGCCCCGGGAGCCATTGAAGGCGACGATGTTTGGTCCCGACCTTTCTACTAGCTCCCAGTCCACGGCAGAACCCATCCGTCACACGGTATTCAAGGAACCCCATGCCGCTTATCGCCAAGCTCATTGAAGGCCCCCTCGACCTTATCGGCGATGTCCATGGCGAAATTGATGCACTCCATGACCTCCTGCAGCGGCTCGGCTACGACCCCCAAGGCATCCATCCCGACGGACGCCGCCTCGTCTTCGTGGGCGACCTCTGCGACCGGGGTCCCGATAGCCCTGCTGTCCTGGATCTCGTCAGCGCTCTCGTAACCAACGGCCTCGCCCAGTGCGTACTGGGCAACCACGAACTCAATATCCTTCGTGGCTCTTGCAAGGAAGGCAACGGCTGGTACTTCACGGAGAACCACGACCAGGCAGAGGGGAAATTCCTGGCTTCCCGAGACGCGGACGACGAGATGCGTTCCCGCTATCTGGCGTTCTTCCAGTCGCTTCCGCTTGCTCTTGAGGGTCTTGGCCTGAGGGTGGTCCACGCCTGCTGGCATGCGGAGGCCGTTGACCGCGTGCGCAATGCCGGCAGTGCCGACACGGCGGCGCTATTCGATAGCTTCGAAACGGAGTCCGAGGCGAAGCTCGAGGGCAATGGCACGCTTGCGAAGGCTGAGCAGGAGAAAGAGGCTTACCGCCAACCGATGCGCGACCCGGACTACCCGATGCCAATGCTCCCGGCACTGGCCGCCGTGGACGAGGCCCACCAGATGGCCAACCCCATCCGGGTGCTCACGTCGGGCGTGGAGCGCGTGGGCAAGGCACCGTTCTATAGCAGCGGGAAGTGGCGCATGGTCGAACGCGTCGCCTGGTGGAACGAGTACGACAGCCCGGTTCCGACGGTGATGGGGCATTACTGGCGCTGGCCGGTGCCAGTGGATCGGAAGTCATTCGGAAAAGGTGGGCCTGATTTGTTCGATGGAGCGCCGTTCGACCAGGGTCTGGGCGCCCACGGGAACGTGTACTGCATCGACTATTCCGTGGGAAGGCGGTTCCAGGAGCGCATCAAGGGGGATGGCTTTCAGACCCGGCTGGGCGCGCTCAGGTGGCCCGAGCGAGAGCTGGTGTTCGATGCATTGTGACTAACGCGATTGACCTATAGGCGGCGGCGCCCCGCCCCCCCCCTTCATAGCGGCAGGTCGGGTAACGCGCGCTCACCACCAACGGTCTGGCAATCCGATCGTGACGTGCCCTGGATCTTGACAGCGTGGGCAGATTCGCGCGTTCTTCAGCTCAGCTTCTCAAGCAGTACCGCGAGTTCCGACTGCTCGGCTGAGTTCAGCCGTCCGAGCCGGGCACCGAACGCTTTCGACAGTAGCGCGAGCCCACGTGCCATCGTCTTGCGCCCCTCGGGGGTAAGGATGAGCCGGTGGCGGCGCAGATCCGCACCGTCGATCTCACGACGCAGAAAGCCCGAGGCCTCGAGCCGTTTGACGTACATCGTCACCGTGGGCTTCGGCATGCTGAGGACGCTGGCCAGCTCCGCGGGGTGCGGGTGTGCTTCCACCTCGGTGAGCAGGAACAGCTCCTTCACTTCCATTCCGAGCCCGGCAACGTCAGGCGCGACGCCGGTAATCACCGACATCATGAGCCGGTAATTGAGGGACCATATCTTCTCGACATCGTTTTTTGCCATGGGTACTTGACCGCCAATTAGTTCAATACTAAACTATCGTGAATTGGAACTAGCTCGATATTGTACCGTATGCCCACCTGGAGAGCACGATGTCCCTCGATCATTACGTTACCCTCGGCCGTTCCGGCCTGCGTGTCAGCCCGTTCTGCCTCGGTGCGATGACCTTCGGTGAAGATCTTGGCTGGGGTTCCAGCGTCGAAGAATCCCAACAGATCATCGACCGGTTCATCGAACTCGGCGGCAACTTCATCGATACCGCGAATTTCTACACGAAGAGTCACTCCGAAAAAATCATCGGCGACCACATCGGGCGCCACAGCGCGCGGCGGGACCGGCTTGTGCTGGCGACGAAGTTCAGCGGCAACCTTTACCCGGGCGACCCCAACGGCGGCGGCTCCGGCCGGAAGTCGATCATCGAGGCGTGCGAGAACTCGCTGCGCCGCCTGCAGACGGATTACATCGATCTGTACTGGTTGCATAACTGGGACATGCACACGCCGATCGAAGAGACCATGGCTGCGCTCGACGACCTCGTGCGTGCCGGCAAGGTGCGCTATATCGGTGTCTCCGACACGCCTGCGTGGAAGATCGTCGAGGCCAACCTGATTGCGCGTTTCCGTGGCTGGTCCGCGTTTATCGGACTGCAGATCGAATATTCGCTGCTTGAGCGGAGCGTCGAGCAGGAACTCGTGCCGATGGCTCTGGAGTTTGGTCTCGGCATTACGCCATGGTCGCCCCTCAAGAGCGGTGTCCTCAGCGGCAAGTACACGCGACACAACGCCGGCCAGGTCAAGGCGGATCGCGGCTTTATCGCGGACACCTTCATGACCGAGAAGACGTACGCGATCGTGGACGAGCTGGAGGTCATCGCCAAGGCGCATGAGAGCACCGTCGCGCGCATCGCCCTCGCCTGGGTCCAGGCACAGCCTGGTGTGACATCGACGATCGTCGGTGCGCGACGCCTCACGCAGCTCGAGGACAACATCAAAGCGCTCGACATCACGCTCTCGGTCGCGGAGCTGGGCCGGCTCGACGCACTGACCCAACCGACGTTCGGCTTCCCCCAGAGCATGCAGCCGTGGTTTCCGGCCATCCACAATGGCGGCACCTCGGTGAATGGCATCCAGGTGCCAACAACGGCTTTCGGGGTTGAAAAGGGCGACACGATCTACTGACGCCCAGCGAACCAGGCGTAGCCAACCCGGCTGACCGGGTTGGCTTATCCGTAGACATCGTTGTCAGGGTCGGCTTGCGAGGTCAGGAGCGAACCGGGACCAAAGCAACGTCCAATCGTCGCTTGCGGATGTGGTCATCAGCGTCGGGTGACCGTCCTTGCCCGTGATCGCATCCAGCTGCCGCCTGACCTCGTCGATAACCTCGGTCGTGGCTACCCGGTCCGCATCCTCGACAAACGGAACGCGCTCTTTCTTGACCACAAGCCAGAAACCCTGCCATCCCTGATCCGGCCGGTCGGCATGGATGAAGTACAACCAGGAGTCATGCCGCGGTGTAAGCCACCGCCGGTGCACGCTGATGGAGACGACAAGGCCTTCCGGGGAGGTATAGGGTATGTCGGACGCCACGGCCGTCACCGTAAGTCCGCGTGCCCGCTGTATGGCATGCTCGAAGACCGTCGAGAAGGTTGCCACGACTTTGTCGACTTCCCCCTGGCTACCGAGCATTTTGCGGTAGCGGTAATGCGCTCCCTTGTCGTCGATGAGGGTCAGGCAAGGCCCCTCGTCCTCCGTTGACACGGACAGGGACGGAAGGCGTATGGGGATGACTGCCGCCCGCTGGTTATCGACCAGGCCAATCAGATCGCCGTCGAAATAATCCAGAGAAATCTCGTCGAACTCCTCGTACATATGCCTTCCCCTGCATGGTGGATGTACCGAGTTTTGCCTGTGGATGGCCCCCGCTGGCGTCATCCAGTCTGGCCCACGCCTCAAGACAAAGATGTAGGCGTTCCCCTACAAATAGTCGTTCCGGGTGGAGCTTCTACCCTACTCCCCGCTACGGCTGCGGACGCTTCATCTGGAAGCGTTGGGCAGGGCCAATGGTAAAGTAATCCGCCGGTCCACCGGCGCGCAGGATATGACCGGCCGCCGCCGTGTCGTACACGCCATCCTTCAGCAAACTCTTGTCGATATGGACAGCGACGACCTCGCCGAGCACCAGCCACGTGTCAATGAGCTGCCCGGCAATATCCGTCAGCTGGGTGAGTTGCGTCAACTTGCATTCGAACGACACCGGGCTTTCCAGAACCCGTGGCACGCTGATCTGCCTTGACGGCGCGCGGGTCAACGAGGCCAGTTCGAACTCGTCCACGTCCGCCGGCACGATCGCCGATGTCGCGTTCATGGCTTCGGCAAGCGAGAGGGTTGCCAGGTTCCAGGCAAACTCACCCGTTTCGCTGATATTGCGCACCGAGTCCTTCCACCCCGTACTCGCAAAGCCGACGATCGGTGGCTTGTAGTTGAAGGCATTGAAGAAGCTATAGGGCGCGAGATTGACGACACCCTCCCGGCTTATCGACGAGATCCAGCCGATGGGCCGCGGCCCGACGATCGCGTTGAACGGGTCGTGTGGCAGGCCGTGGCCATCGCGGGGCTCGTAGATGTGGAAATCGCGCATGGGGGGTGTTTTCCAACAAGTGATGCGCCCGGGTCGAGGCGACAGGATCAGCTGTTATTTCTAAATGTTCGAGAGTTTGTTCGAGCGTTTTAAGGCACAGCCAGGACCGCAGGGACGGCCATCGTCCCTCTTACGGGGTGCCATTGCAGATCAACCTCGAGGGGAAATGACGCTATCAGGCAGTCTCTTCTTCCATACCCATGACCAAGCGGTTTCCAAGCAAACTTATCGCTTCCGCAAGACGGGGAAGCTTGGAAGGGTAATGCGGGTCTAGCATTCGACGAACCTCTTTCTCATCCAAACCCAACTGGCGGGCAAGATCACTTTTGGAGGTCCCACGCGCACGCATGGAATCATAGAGCGCAGCCTTCGCCACCGTTTCGACGGGCGGCCTGACCCAATGCTCCCCGTCCTGAAGCTCAGAGGCCACGGGAAACGGCAAGTTTTTCTTCATGTACGCAGCAAAGATCTCATCCATCGCGTCGGTGGCATCTGCGAGCGCGTCGCGGATGTCTTCGCCCTGGGTGATCAGCTGTGGAATATCCCGACTGGTGACTACAAAACCGCCCTCTTCAGCGGCCGTGAGACAAATCGGATATTGATAGAGTTTCATTGATCACCTCAAAGGTCGTCGGGCGAAATGCCGAGTTGTTGACACATACCGTGGAGAGTCCCTTTCTTCAACTCATCCTTCGGATTCCTGACCACAGTAAAACTAGTTCCATAAGTAAGCGTCCTATGGCTTCCCTTCCCGCGGCTTTTGTCCTCTTCGACAGGGAATTCCATGCCTTTTACCCAACGCCTTAACCTTGTCGATGAATTCCCTTCCACGCATAGTGTTGCTCCATAGGACAAAGTTTCGGACGTTTTCGTCCGATTGTCAACGTAAGCCGGCCGTCCAACCGATGCATTGGATGGCGACTACCCAAACAAACAACAGTTCTCAAATCCAGCCGAAATTGCCCAGTCGACGCCGCCTAGATCGGGGACCGCTGTAGCCGCCAGTGGGCGAAGGGATATGCGAGTGAGATGAAAGGCGAATCTGACATGCCGGGCGCGGCACTCTCTCCGGCTCAGCGGGATCCAGATGTGGAAATACGAGCCGTTCAAAACGACGGATAGCTATGCCATCGAACGCGTTGAGGCACGCTCACGCATCAAGGCCGATAATGTCGGGGTCGCTTATGTCGCGATTCATGTCGCCAGCAATCCTTGCCTCGGTGTCGGATCGGCTCTGCCGATGCTCGGCGATATCGCCTTTATTCGAGGCCCTGCGTGACGAATATCGTGGGCACTTCGTTCGCACAGTAAAGTGCCCCCTGGGCGCTGCTCCACCCGCTTAGCTCCCGGAGGCGTGAATTTCCGCCACGTAGCCGCCTGGGAATTCAAGCACCGCAGCCTCATAGCCATTGGCTTTGTAGGGCCCGGCCAGTACGACGGCATGGGCGGCCTTAGCCTTGATAAGCGTGGTTGCAACGTTGTCCACAGCGTATCCGGTTGTCTCCGTTCCATACGGGTACGGCAAGTGACCATCGGTAACCAGGACCACCATCTTGCCGAAGATCGATTCGATGGCGATGCGGCGGTAGATTGTGCCCGGCCGGCCGATGTCGGCCCCCGATGCATCGCGGTCATCTTTGACCACGTGGCCTTGTGAGAATGCGACAAAGCTTTTCACGAACGCATCGACGCTATCGGGGGAAACATAGACCCGGTTGTCGGGAACGGACTGAAGCGCTGGATAGGTCGATGGCCTGGTGTGCCAGTAGAGCTGCATGTTGACGCCGCCCGGCCAGCGAATCACCGCGTCGCGGCCGATCGGGTCGGGGAATGGCGCAACGACTACTTCCGCACCGTCGGCACGCGCCAGTGCGACGGCCTGGTCGATGTCCGTGACGAGATAGCCGGTTCGTTCGGATCCGAACGGATAAGGGATCGCGGTTCTGAACCCGAACACGGACAAGGTGCCGACAGGGGTCAGGAGCAACTGCGTCGTGGTACTGCTCGGTGTCGGCGTGACCGTGGCCACGCCCTGCGGCGTGGACTTACCGCCGAAGGTCGCAGTGAAGCTCGCGACGAAGGCGTCGACATCCTTGGGATCGATATATACGTGTGTGGTGTCGTATTGCGGACCGACCGCTACCGATGCCGGCGTTTGGGCATGGGCCGATGCAAGACACGCCAGTGCTAGCGCGCCAGCCGCCAGGAGGATGGAGAAATGGCGTGAACTTGGGAGCATGTCGGGTCCTGTCGGCGGGATGGACGTATCTTATGGCGCTTTTCTTCTCCAGAACCTGCGAAGAGTCGAGAATTTCCGGAGCGCATGTCACGTTATCGGATCCTGGCTCGTCTGTTGTGTGAACCCACAGAAGGAAGCCGCCCATGACCGCCAAACTCGATTTCTCCACCGCCGCCCCTGAAATGATGAAAGAATGGCAGCGCGCATCTTTTGCCATTGCTTCTGGCACAGAGCCGACCCTGGCCGAGCTTGTTAAGATTCGGGCGTCCCAGATCAACGGCTGCGCCAACTGCCTGAATATGCATACCGTGTTCGCGCGTGAAAACGGCGAGACCGAGCAGCGTCTGCATCTGCTCGCGGCATGGCGCGAGGCGCCCTGCTACACCGATCGTGAGCGCGCCGCGCTCGGCTGGACCGAGGCGCTGACGCGGCTTTCCGAAGGGCATACACACGAAGCGGCCTATGGCGCCCTGAAGGCCGAGTTCACCGACGACGAGCAGGTCAAGCTGACCTTGTTGATCAATGTCATCAACGGATACAACCGCCTCGCCGTGGGCTTTGGCGCGTGGGCCGATCCGGCAGCCATCAAGGCCGCCGCGAAGGCGGCCGCGGCGTGATGGCCAACATTGGCGCCGGTGACGTCTCGGCGGATTTCGAGCCGCTGCGTCCCACGCTTACGCGCGTGGCCTACCGCATGCTCGGTTCGGTGGCCGATGCGGAGGATATGGTGCAGGAGGCCTTCCTCCGCTGGATGAAGGCCGACCGCGGCGAGGTACGCGAGCCCGAGGCCTTCCTGCGCCGCACGGTCACACGCCTTTGCCTGGACCAGCTTAAATCCGCGCGCCACCAGCGCGAGACCTATATCGGCCCCTGGCTGCCCGATCCCGTCGTGGAAGACGACGCCGTGGAAGACGTCACCTTGCCGCTGATGCTGGTGCTGGAGCGTCTTTCGCCACTCGAGCGGGCAGCCTTCCTGCTGCACGATGTGTTCGGGCTCGGATTCGACGAGGTTGCGGAAACCATCCAGCGCGACATCGCGACCTGCCGCCAGCTTGCCAGCCGCGCGCGCACCCATGTCCACGAGGCGAGACCGCGTTTCCAGATGGAGAAACAACGTGGCATCGCACTTGCCGAGGCCTTTTTCGCCGCCTCGCGCGGCGGCGATCTGACGACGCTGGCCGCGATGCTGGCGGCCGATGTGAGCCTCCGCGCCGATAGCGGCGGCAAGCGGCTGGCCTCCCCGGTGCCAATCCTCGGTTTCGACGCCGTCATGAAACTGCACGAGTATCTGGCGGGTATTTTCCAGGAAAGGACATCGACCCTGGTCCGTGCCGGCTTCGTCAACGGATTGCCCGGCTTTGTCACGCTCGAGGCCGACGGCGAACTATCGACGACCGCGCTCGAGATCGAAGACGGCAAGATCGTGGCGATCTACGTGATGAGGAATCCCGACAAACTGAAGCACCTGCACTAGGTGCCAACCGGCTACCGGCCCTCATCCGTCTCAGGCCAACCCAACTGGCAAGATACATAGCGATCGCCAGAAGCTGCATCGTCCTGCCGACGCACATAGGATTGCGGCTCCACCGATAGCGGAATCTTCAGCTTCATGGAATGTCCTTGCTACGGCGTCCCGTAACCGGGCTTCCCTACAGCCCGCTCCCTGACTTTACCGACAACCTCGGTCACCGCCTGCACGACCAGATTGGGCCGATAGGTCTGGACGTATTCCGTGCCGATGTCGACGAAGACCTGCTTGCCTTGAGTGGAGTGCGCTGCCAGGTCGACATGGTTTGCCAACATCGCTTTCATGACCTTGGCCCGTTGCGCGGGAGGCAGGTCCGCTTGTTCATTCATGCCGCTCAGCACGATGAACGGTTTATCGCCAAAGCTGAAATGGGCGCGCTGCAACGTCAACTCGGCGTTCGACAGGCCGCCATCGGCTTGCGGATAGGTATCGAGCAGCTCGCTCAACAATGCCTCTTGCTGGGAAGGCCTTGCCAGTTGCGTATTGAGCAGCCGGTGAAGCGCAGGGTCTGCATTGGGCGGATCATCCATGCAGTCCGGATGACGCGTGGGGGCCCGCGCCAGGGCGCCGGCCTCCGCCAGGGAGAGGCAGCGGCGAGCCAGGCTGATGTCGGCCTGATCGCTGGCGCGCCACTGCTTGAGCCAGGGCTGGTCGAGGACCTTCTCAGCCGCCATGTCCAGGCCGAGGTTATTGGGACTGATCATCACCATGCCCGCGACTTCGTCAGGGAAGTCGGCGGCGTAGAGGCTTGCATACAGGCCACCGTTGGAATGACCAACGAGAACGACAGGCCGCGGTATGCCGGCCTGGGTTATCAATGCATGCAGATCGCTGACGATATGGGCGGCAGTACTGGGAGCGTCCGAAGAGTCGCTGAAACCCAAGCCCGCACGGTCGTAGCTGCAGACGCGGGTGACGGCGGAAAGGCGGCCCTGCACACGGCGGAAGGTCAGGCTGTCGTCGCCACCACCGGCCTCAAGGACCACGACGGGTGTGCCGGTGCCTAAGCAAAACAGGTTCAGGTGTCGTCCGTTGGGAAGCGAAACCAGGTCCTGGGCATGTTCGTAGGCAGAGATTGGAACGTCCGTCGATGAACTTGGAATCGTGGTAGCAGCGGCATCCGTAAACCATAAGGCCGCCATCGCGGCCAGGCGCCACCGGCTTCGAATAGTAAGCATCTTTTGCTCTCCTTGCGGGCTGCCTCGGGAATGGGCGTTTCGAAAAGCCGCGACCATGAAAATGTCCTGTGTCAACGGACTCGCGCACAGGGTGCGTTCCTACAAGGATGCCGCAGCCTTGTTGTGGGAGCGCACCCTGTGCGCGAGTCCTTTGGAGCCAGGCCAATATGATCGCGGGCTTTTGCCTCCGATCGGTAGTTCCGTCGCCTACTTGTGCGCAGCGATAATCTCGCTCAGGTAATCAGGCGTGCCTTCGACGCGCACCAGATGCGGATACTGCAGGCCGCCGTGGTAGTCCACGGGGACCGTGCGGTAGCCACCCTGGTATTTCATCAGCAACACGATGGGCGTCTTACTGTCCTTGGCTGCGGCAATCTCACTCTTCAGCACATCCTTCGAATAGGTCTTGCCGTTCACCGCGACCAGTGTGGCGCCGGTGCTGACGCCGGCCTTGAACGCCGGGCCGTCCCAGCGTACGTCGTTGACCTCACCCTTGTCGTTCATCGTCAGGCCGATGGACCAGGCGAAGTTGTAGAGGTGACGGGAGGGTTCCGGGCGGCTGTTGTACTGTTTCTCGTAGGCGCTTTCCTGATCGGTGTAGACCAGCTTCCAGCCCGTCGCGGCCAGGCCGTCCTGCAGCGGCGGGTTGAGGGTGGCGACGTGTGAATGCAGGAAGCTTGCCCAGTCGTACTTGGCCACGCCATCCAGGGTCGCCACCACGTCGTCGAAGGTGTAGGTCTTGGTGACATAGCTGCCGTTGTCGACACCGAAGAACGCTTGGGCGAAATCGTCGAGCGATTTCCGGTCATGGGTGAGCGAGCGCAGCTTAGCGTCCACCTCCAGCCACATCATCTGCCCGCCACTGTAGTAGTCCTCGCTCATCTGCCAGCTGCGGTACGGCAGGCTCGAGCGGCGGGCCGCGGTCGCGTCGTTGGTGGTGTCCTCCAGCGTGCGCCACTGCAAGCCTTCGCGATTACGCTCATAGTTGGCCGCGGTCATGGCCAGGGCGTCGCGGAACTGCTGCGGCGTCCACATGCCGGCGCGAGCGGTCAGCACATAGCCCCAGTATTCGGTCTGCCCTTCGTACACCCACAACAGCGAATCGCCCATCGGCACGTTAAAGTTGGGCGTCCACAGGTCGGCCGGGCGGCGGAACTTGCCGTTCCAGGAATGTGTGTACTCGTGGGCGAGCAAGTCGCGCTCGGATGCGTCTTCGCTCCAGGCGGTGAAGTAGTCGGCGCCCAGGCCGTCCTCGCTGGACTGGTGGTGCTCGGTGCCGTTGCCGCCAAGCTGGTCCGATAGCGAGAACAGGAAATCGTAATGATCGTAGTGGTGCGAGCCGAACAGCTTCACGGCCTGCGTGACAAGCGCACGATGCACCGTCAGCTGCTCGGGCGTCATCTCCAGGTCCGCCGGCGTGTCGGCGACGATATCCAGGTGCACCGGCGCCTTGTCACCCGGGTTGAGATCGACGCGCTTGAAGTACTGGCCCGCGTAGATCGGCGAATCGACCAGGTTATTGAAGGTCACCGGTTTGAACGTGGTGGTATCGCCCGACTGCGAGGCCGTTTCCAGTGCGGTGCCAAGCTGCCAGCCATGCGGCAGCGTCACGCTGGGCGCAAAGGTGATGCCGCGCGAGAAATAGCCGGCCGGATACAGGGCCACCTTGCTCCATTCCATGTCCATCATGCGGTCGGTGATCTCGAAGCCGCCGTCGTCGGCGCGACTCGACAGGTACTGGAACTCCGCTTCGATCGTGGAGACATCCGCGGGCACATCGAGGTGGAACGCGTACACGTTGTACTTGTCGCGCTTCCACGCAAGCGGCTTGCCGTTGGCGCTGAGCTTGAGGCCAGCGAGCATCGCGATCGGGCCGGTCGGTGAGTGATCGCCGGGAATCCACTGCGGATACAGAAGGGTCAACGCGCCCGCCCTCACCGGGATCGTTTCATGGACGCGGAAAATGCCCTGCACCGTATCGTTGGCGTCGACGTGGAGCGTCACTGTGCCGAGGTAAGGCGTGTCCTGTGGTGGCGGCACACTGTCGGTACCCACCTGCTCCGCGCCAGCGGTGCCTGCCGCAAGCGCCATCGCCAGGGCTAAAGCCAATCGTGAAAACTTGCGATTTCGAGCGAGCGGAGATGCTGCGGGTGTGGCACGGGACATGAGGAACTCCGGCAAGCGAGTGGGTAATCGCGCAACTTAGCACCACTACTGCTGGATGGGGATGTGGCTTAAGGATGAGCGGGTCCTTGCGTGACTCCCGCCAGAGAGCCCTGGCCGTGAGCGCATGGCCTCAACGGACTCGCGCACAGGTGCGCTCCTTACAAGTGTGCTGCAGCCTTGTTGTGGGAGCGCACCCTGTGCGCGAGGCCGTTGGGGCCGTGCTTCCATGCTCGCCGTCTTGATCTTGCATAAAAGCGTCCTGGCCAACTGATGTTCGCAAAGATCGCTAAGCGATGCTCATCGAAATCTAGTGCGAACTCTTGGCGAAAGGCATGGTCAGATTGACACACCAAAAAAAGTATTCCATAAGCGTGTAAATAGCCACGTCGTATATTCTATTTGACGCCATTTATTTCAAATACGCGACGGGCGCAGAGTCATCTTGATTGAGCGATGTATCGGATCCATCGACTTAGGAGACGCATGACATGAAAGACCAAGCGGAAGTACGTTGGCATTTTCTGAAAGCCGCGGTTATCGCTATCGCTGTCCTTGCGATCTCGCTTTCGTCCATTGCCCAGGCTCAGAAAATCACCCCGGTAGCACATCCATATGCCATCACCGCAGACACGGTAATGAGCGTTTCCTTGATCGGCGATCTACACGAAGAGCACGAGTCTATCGACCTGGCTTTGGGCGCTTGGTCGGACCCTATTACGTTGAAGAGCAAGGGCGTCTATCGAGTCAAGGTGGTTCAAAAAACCACCGATACGAGCCCGAACTTTGATCACGCTTTCACGCTCGTTCTCGCGGACGCCAATAAAAAAGAGCTTGGCCGCATGGACCTTGGCGATTGCGCATCGGGTACCTTTGGCGACTACGGTATCCAGGCCTACGTCTATAGCTCCGCCTTTTCGACCGCTCTGTTCCATGGCAATCGCGATTCCAAACCCGCTGTCGCACCGGGAGACAATGTGCTTCCTGCCGACACATTGATGCAGGTCTCCCTGCGCGGAAATTTGTACGATCCGCCAAAATCTGTTGAGTTGACTCTAGGTGCGTGGTCGGACCCTATACCCTTGAAGGGTAACGGCACGTTCCGTGTGAAGCTCGTTCAAGACACCGAGGGAAGCCACCTTTGGGGTCCAGTTTTCACATTCGTTCTGGCGGACCTTGACGGCAAGGAGTTAGGTCGCATTGGTCTTGGCAATAACGCGACGGGCACGTACTCCAGCATTGGCGTTCAGGCCTATGTAGCCATGGCCAACGGGGACCATAACAGGGATCCCGCCTATGTTTCCCACGTTTCGCCGGACTAGCCAAGCCGTTACGATACCGCGACATGCGTGCGGCAAGGAACGAGGTTGGTGAGCAAGGCAATAACACCCCCGATCCTTGCCGGCTGCGTTGGGCAATACACGGAAACTGCGCCACAACATGGCCTGCGCGAACATTTTCAGTGCGCCTGGGTCCAACAGCTTCCGGAAGACTATGCCGGCGGTATCGCGGTGGTTCCCGATGGCTGTGTCGATCTGCTCTGGCACGACGACCGGCTTGTCGTCGTTGGCCCGGATATCGTCGCCGCCAGGCCCGACCTGCGGCCTGGCGCCACGGTCCTGGGCATGCGCTTCCAACCCGGAGCGGCCGCTCATTGGCTGGACCTGCCGCTGACGGACATCGTCGGCTGCGGGATCGACATGTGCGATATCTGGGGACAGAAGGCGCGGGACTTGGTCGAGAAGATGCAATCGGCGAGAAGCACGCGCGAACAGAGCGGACTGCTGCAGGAACTGCTCGCGCAGACAGCATCGTCGATCGAGCCTCCCTCACGGGACGGGACAGCCATCTTTGAAACCCTTCGACGCCCTCTCGGCCACGAAGACGAGCCCATTTCCAAGCTGAGCCGCAAGCTCGGCGTCAGCCAGAGAACACTGCGGCGCAGAAGCCACCATCTGTTCGGGTACGGTCCGAAGACGCTTGAACGCATCCTGCGCTTCCAGAGGTTCCAGGCACTCGTATGGAGTGCGGGAAATGGTGGATTGGCAGAGATGGCGCTTGCCAGCGGATACGCCGACCAGGCCCATCTGAACCGTGAAATGCAGTCGCTGTGCGGCATGACCGCCGGGGAATTCGTTCGCCAGCTTACGGCGTGACTGGCCGTTTTGTTCAAGACCGCTAATTTTTCCGGCCGTACCTTCCATCAGACATTTCAATGACGGGAAGGTGCTGCATGGGTGCGACAGGCAACGATCGGCAGATCGACAACATCGAGTTCAACGTCAAGGACATCGCCCGCTCGCGTGCGTTCTATGAAAAAGCATTCGGCTGGAGCTTCACCGACTATGGGCCAAGCTATTGCGAATTCTCCGACGGGCGCTTGAAGGGCGGACTTACCACGGGTGGGCCGGTCAAGCCGGGTGGTCCGCTCGTCATTCTCTATGCCGACGACCTCACGGCAACGCAGAAACGTATCGAGGAGGCCGGCGCGAAGATCGTCAAGGCCGCATTCGATTTTCCGGGCGGTCGCCGTTTCCATTTCGAAGATCCGGATGGCTATGAACTGGCCGTCTGGTCGGCAACCTAGGCGTCGAAGGACGCGGGCTGCTGCAACGCAGCGTGACAATGCCAGCCAAGAGGCTAACGTAATCATCGTGTAACAGCGTTACAGGTGATGAATGCCCAAAGGTACGAAGTCTTCTTCCTCCCTCCCCTCGCCGTCTGGCGAGGGCGCCGTCCGTGATGGCGGAGCGCCGGCGATCGAGCGGGCCATGGCCACGATCGAGCTATTGGCCGACAAGCCTGATGGACTAACCCTCAGCGAACTGGCGCGACTGCTGGACGTGAACAAAGCGCTTGCGCATCGGGTGCTGCAAGCGCTCGACGCTGCCGGCTATGTTTTCCGCGTCGAGCCAGCGGGACTCTATCGGCTTACCTACAAGGTCCGCAATATCGGCCTGCGGCATATGTCCTCGACGCATCTGCTCGACCAGAACCTTTCGGTACTGCAGGGCCTGGCCGACATGACAGACGAACTGGTCCGCCTGGCGGTGGTCGAGGGTGACACCCTGACCTGGGTGGCGGCCTTGCAAGGCACGCGGCGCATGCTCCAGCTCAATCCCAACTACACCTTTCACATTCATCTGCATACACATGCCACCGGCAAGATCTGGTTGTCCACCTTGCCGCGCGCGCATGCGCTCGAGCTGGTGCACAACGCCGGCATCGAACCGCGCACAGAAAATTCGGTCACCGACCTCGCACGACTTGAGGCCGAACTCGACCTGGCACGTGAGCGCGGCTATGCGATGACCTACGAAGAAGATGAAGTCGGCGTCGGTGCCGTAGCCGCGCCGATCATGGCACGCCAACTCGATGGCTCGATGCGCTGTGTCGGCGTGGTCAGCCTGGCAGCGCCGACGTCGCGCATGTCACGCGAACAACTCGATTCCCACCATCCGCTGGTCGTTGCCGCTGCACGGCGACTGGCTGATCGCTGGCCCGCGGACACCGCGGGCAATCCCCTGAAAATCGACGCAGCACCGCCCGACCGCTCCCCCTAACTGAGAGTCCCCAACATGACACACGCTACCGCCTTCCAACCGGCGGGGGTTATCCCTGCCTGTCTTTTGCCTTTTCACCCCGATCTGTCGATCGACGAGTCCTCGCTACGCAGCCATCTGCGCGACCTGGCCGCGATCGAAGGGGTTACCGCCATTGCGATCAACGCGCACGCCTCGGAAGTGTCTTCGTGCACGCTCGATGAGCAACGCCAGGTCTTCTCCATCGCCATGGACGAGGTCGGCGACCGTATGCCGCTGGTTCATGGCGTCTATGCCGAGGGCAGCTTCGAGGCGGCGCACATCGCAAGGATGGCCGAATCGTTGGGCGCGTCGGCGCTGCTGGTGTTCCCTCCCAGTTGTTTCACGCTTGGCCATACGCCAGCCATGGTGATCAGCCACTTCCGCCACGTTGCCGACGCATCGTCGCTGCCCCTGATCGCCTTCGAATACCCGATCGCCACGCAGCAGGGCTATAGCCTGGACACCATGCTCGCACTGATCGACGCGGTGCCTTCGGTGCGCGCGATCAAGGACTGGTCGGGCGAAGGCCAGGCACATGAGCGGCACGTCCGCGCACTGCAGTCGCCAGAAAGGAACGTCGCGGTGCTGACCGCGCACAGCGCGTGGTTGCTCAGCTCGCTGGTGCTGGGCTGCAAAGGCATCGTGTCCGGGGCCGGCAGTGTGATCGCGGACCTGCAGGCGCGGATGTTCGACGCCGTGGGCAGGGACGACATGGTGACGGCGCGACAGGTCGCCGAGCGGATCCATCCACTGACCGAGGTTTTCTATACCGATCCGTGGGTCGACATGCACAACCGCATGAAAGAAGCCCTGGTGCTGCTGGGCAAGCTGCCTTGCGCCGCGGTGCGTCCGCCGCTGGTCAAGCTCGGCGACGCCGAGATCGCACGCATAGCCGCCGCGTTGCGCCAGGCCGGGTTACTGACCGACTGATGGAAACCTCTGGCGACCGCTTCCTATCCGTCATTCCGGCGCAGGCCGGAATCCAGTGGCTCCAGTTGTCGGTTTTCGCCAGCCTGCTCAGGCTCTGACGCGAGAACTCACCGATAACGCCACTGGATCCCGGCCTGCGCCGGGATGACGGTAAGAAATGTTCAGAGGCTCCCCGATAGCAAGCCCCTCGAGGACCAACGATGTCCAGCTTACGTTTCGGTTTACTGCTTTTGTTGCTCGGTACCGCGCCGGCCATCGCGCAAGTCGCGCCGGACAGCCGCCCGGATGAATCGCCGCCCCGCTCCCCCGTGCCAGCACCGGCGCCGCCTCCCCTGTCCAATCTGGGCAAGCGCCTGCAGGACGATGGCGTCGTGCTGCGCGCCACGGTATTCGACGACTTCGGCGCGGTGACAGCGGGCGGCGAGCAACGCGGCCGTACCAACGTCATATCCGAAACGTTCGGCGCGGACCTGGATATGTCCAGGCTATTCGGGATCCCCGGGGGACGTCTTCATGCGACCTTCAACCAGGAAAACGGTCCGTCGATATCGGCCAACCTCATCAATACCGGCATCGTCCTGCAGTCGCGCTACAAGCCGTACACGAACATGCGCCTGGCGATCCTGACGTACGAGCAGGTACTGGCCAACGGCAAGGTCGATATCGAAGGCGGACGCACCACGCCGCTGATGTATTTCAACGTGTCGGCGCTGTACTGCCAGTTCCAGTCCAATGCGCTGTGCGCCACCCCGTTGGCCGCGCCACTGTATGACGGCAGCCTGTCGCCCTACCCATATTCCACCTGGGGTGGACGGGTAAAAGTACGTACCAGCGAACATACGGCGGTCCAGGTCGGCGCGTTCGAGGTCAATCCCTCGTTGATTCCCTCCAACGGCTTCGTCTGGTCCACGGCGCGCTCGACCGGAACCATGTTCCCGGTCGAATTTGCCTATGGCACCGAATTGCGCGAGCGGCAGTATCCCGATCATTTTCGCCTCGGTGCATTCCACGACACCTCGAACATCAAGGATCCGTTCTTCGACACGCTCGGCAGTCACGGTGGCACGCCTCGGGTGCGGCCCCAGCGCAACGGCTACTATGTCATGGGCGACCAGGTGATTTACCGGCCCGACGCGTCGTCGGCCGCGAACGTGGTGATCTTCGGCGGATACAGCCAGGTGACCGACCAGATCTCCAAATACCGCTCGCAGGCGACGCTCGGCCTGGTTGCGACGGGACTGGTTCCCGGTCGACCCGTCGATACGATCGGCATGTCGGCAGCGCAGTTCACCCTGGGCGACAGCGAGCGTGCCCTGCTCAATTTCGAGCGCGCGTCGGTCGGTGGGACAGCCGGACCCATTCATCCCAAAGAGACGCTTTACGAAGTCAACTACGGCTTCCAGCTCACCCGCGGCATCCGCCTGCTTCCCGCGTTGCAATATCTGGTACATCCCGACAGCACGGTGCGCCCGGCGGTACGCGAACAGCCACGCAATGCCTTCGTGGTCGGCCTGCGCATGACCATCGACCTCCACGATCTGGCGCACCTGCCCATGCAACTTGCCGGAGCCACCCCATGACCGCGCTCGCGATCGACAACGTGCTGCCCACCTATACGCGCGCACAACGCACGGCCATCGTGGCACTGGCCTTCGCCGGCACCGTGCTCGACGGCGCCGACTTCACCGTCTTCCTCTTCTTCATGGCGCCGCTGGCCGCCCATCTGCATGTATCGCTGGTCGAGTTGTCCGGCATCCAGGCTTCCAGTTACCTGATCGGCATCATCGGTGGCATCGTCTTCGGCCGCTTTGCCGATCGCCGCGGACGACGGCTGGGCCTGTTCGCCACCATCCTCGTGTTCAGCGTGTTTACCGTGGCGACCGCCAGCGTGGACAGCTATGCCTGGCTGTTCGTCATGCGCGTGCTCGCCGGCATCGGCATCGGCGGCGAATCGGGCATCGCCTTCGCCTACGTCAATGAGGCGTTTCCCGGCCGCAACCAGCGCCGGGGCCTGGCCAGCGGCTTGTTGCAGTCGATGTTCCTGGTCGGCGCCTGGGTGGCGGCATGGATCTACCGCATCACCGCCGGCATCGGCGAGGACGCATGGCGCTGGGCGTTCGCGAGCCTGGGAATCGCTGGCCTGATCTGTGCGGCGGCAACGTTCTTCATGCCCGAATCGCGGCTGTGGCGCGAGCGCATGCTGGCCGCCCCCGATGCCAGCGGTTCGTCGCATAACGCCGGATTGCGGGCGTTGCTGAGCGGCCCATTGGGCAAGCGGACGCTGATTGCGTGTGCGCTCCTCGCAACGAGTTTCTACGGCTCCTATGCGGTCTACACCTATGGCCCGGCGATGTGGCAAAGCGTCTACCACCTTACCCCGAGCCAGGTCGGCAATATCGGCATGGTCAGTGCCGTGCTGGGAGCGCTGAGCTACATCACAGGGGGCTTCCTGGCCGACGCCATCGGTCGTCGGCGCGCTTATATGGCCACGGCGCTGCTAGGTGTCGTTGCATATGCCGTGTTCGCGCTAGCGCTCTTCGTCACCCGTGGAAGCGTCGGCGGCGAGCACACGCTGTGGATCGTATTGCCGGCCTATTTTCTCTTGCAGATGGGCTATGGGTATTTCGGCGTGCAAGGAGTCTGGCTGAGCGAACTGTTCCCGACCGAGGTACGCACCACCGCACAGAACGCGGTGTATTACATCGGTCGCGCCGTCGGTGCAGGTGGCGCGCCGATCGTGGGACTGCTGTTAGCCAGGCACCTGGGCCTCAATGTGGCCGCCGCCGTTGCCTTCGGTGCGGTGGGTGCGATCGGCGCGGCAATCCTCTGCCGGTTCCTTCCCGAGACACGCGGCAAGGAACTGCAACGCTGATCAGATGGCTTTGACCACGCCAGTGCGTTCGAGCAGCCACTGCCGGAACGCGGCGACCTTTTCGTGGCGAAACTCGCTTTTCCGGCACGAGAGGAAATGCGTTTCGCGTTCGGAACGCACGAAGCTGTCGCCACCGAGCTCCACCAGGTCGCCTCGCGCGAGTTCGCGTTCGGCCAGGCGCGTGCTCTCCAGCACGACGCCGATGCCGTCGACCGCCGCCGATATGCTCAATGCCGCGCGATCGAACGAGGGGCGCGGCGTACGCGGCATCTCCAGTCCGTTGGCCGCGAACCAGTCGCGCCACGGAAGCCGGCTGAGTAGTGAGTCGATCAGGGTCAGTTGGCCGATGCGCTCCGCGGCTGGCACGTCGGCTTGCACCAGTGCCGGGGAACACAGCGGTGCAATCCGCTCGCGACCAAGCGGGACCGTCTCGATCCCCGGCCGCTCAAGCGCACTACCGTATGAAATGGCGACATCGATCTCGTGGACACGTGTCAGGTCGAGCGGTTCGGCGCCGGTAGACAGGCGCATGGTGATGTGCGGGAACGCCTGGGCGAAATCCGGCAAGCGTGGCCCCAGCCATTTGGCCGCGAAACTCGGTGCGCAGTAAACCGAAAGCACCTGCGCGTCCGGAGCCAAAGCGACTTCGTTACAAGCCGCTTCGATGACGTCGAAAACACGGCTGAGGCTATCGAGCAAACGCAATGCCTCGGGTGTCGCCTCGATACGGCGGTTCCGCCGAATGAACAACGGTCGCCCGAAATACGTCTCCAGTTCCTTCATCTGGTGGCTGATCGCCGAGGGCGTCAGATGAAGCTCTTCGGCGGCCAGGGCGAAACTCTCGAGCCGCGCCGCTGCCTCGAAGGCGCGCAACAGAACAAAGCTCGGAATTCGCCTCATGTTTTCAGTGAATTGTTGAATGGAATTCATGTTTTCATGAAAAATCATCGTTTGTCAACGACGTACGTGGAGCACAGCATCAATCCACCCGCTGTTACCAACCTGCGAGAAATGACATGACCGACGTACTGGAAGCACCTTCGGCAGCCGTCGACCTGAAGGGTCGGGTTTCGATCTACGAGCCCGAGCAGGACGGCCTGATCTACCCGCGGCAGCCGACGTTTTCCACGTACGCGGCGCAGCGCCGGCACCTGAAGGAACGCCTCGTGGGTGCGTGCCGAGCTTTCGCGCAACACGGTTTCGATTATGGTTTCGCCGGCCACCTGACTGTGCGCGACCCGGAAAACCCCAGCCAGTACTGGACCAATCCGATGGCGGTCCATTTCTCCCAGGTCAAGGTGTCCAACCTGATCCTCGCCGATCACGCCGGGCGTGTCGTCGAAGGCGACCATGCAATCAATCGCGCAGGATTCGTGCTGCACGCGGCGGTCCATGAAGAACATCCGGATATCGTCGCGATGTGCCATGCGCATACCGTCTACGGCACGGCATTCGCGGCATTGGGCAAGAAACTCGAACCGATCAGCCAGGATGCCGCCGCGTTCTTCGAAGACCATGTCGTGATTGGCGACGAAGCCGGCCAGGTTGCCGTCGAAGTGAAAGCCGGGCACAAGGTCGCTCACGCATTCGCCGGCGTCAAAGCCGCGATCCACCAGAACCACGGCCTGCTGACCGCCAGCCGCCACAGCATCGAGTCCGCGGCGTTCTGGTTCATCGCGCTGGAGCGGTGTTGCCAGCAGCAACTGTTGATCGACGCCACCGGCGCCACCCCACGCCTGGTCACCCCTGAGCGAGCCCGCTACAGCCGGGAGCACGTCGGCAGCGAGTACATCGGCTGGCTGCATTTCCAGGCCATCTGGGAGCAGCTGGTGAACACACAACCCGATATGTTCGAGTAAGGACGTTGCCATGACGATCACATCGGAAAAGCACGACAAGGGCGGCAACGCCGGCAGTGGCACGGTGCCCCGGAAGCTGGCTCCCTATGGCGGTTACTACACCAACGGCAGCGTCGCCCACGATCCCGAACTCACGGAAACCGGTCCCGGCACGCCGATGGGCGAATACATGCGCCGGTTCTGGCATCCGGTCTGCATGTCGATGGAACTCACCGATACGCCGCGCTTCCTGAAAATCCTCAACGAGGAACTGGTGGCATTCCGCGACGGTAGCGGCGCGGTCGGCGTGCTTCATGCGCATTGCGTGCATCGCGGCGCATCGCTCGAATACGGGGCGATCCAGCAGCACGGCATCCGCTGTTGTTACCACGGCATGGTCTTCGACGTCGACGGGGCCTGCCTGCACGTGCCGTTTCCGAAGGGCGAGGAAGCCGAGGCCAGGAAATACGCCTGCTCGATCCGGCAAGGTGCGTACAAGGCGATCGAACGCCATGGTCTCGTCTTCGCTTATATGGGTCCACCGGACGAAGAACCGCCTTTCCCCGAGTGGGAAGGCAACTTCACCGTACAAGCTTCGGACGAGTTGGTTCCGTACAGCAATTTCCAACACTGCAACTGGCTCCAGGTGCAGGACAACGCGGCGGACAACTATCATCCGACCGCCTTGCATGCGGGAAAAAACGTCGTCGCCGGCCACTTCCAGGGAACGACCTTCGATGAAGTCGGCGCCGCATCCATGGAAGTCGCGCCGGACATGCAATTCATTCCCGTGCAGCAGGGTCGCGGCCTGGCCTGCGCGGGTGCCCGCCGCGTGGACAAGGACCGCCTGTTCGTGCGCGTGCAGCACCAGGTACTGCCGAACCTCAGCCTGCATGCCTACACGTCCGAAGACGGTTCAAAAAAGAAGCTGTTCAGCCGCTTCCACATCATCCGCTGGACGGTGCCGGTCGACGACGAAAACAGCAAGATGATCGGCTGGCGGGTCATGGGTCCGGCCATCGACACCCGCGGCGTCGGCAAGAAGGAATGGGTGGGCTACGAGTCGATCGACTTTCTCGAAGGCCAGGTCGCGATGCGTCGGCCCGAACGCTTCGGCCAATACACGATCGAGGATATGCCACCGATTCCACCGGCTCACCGCGAGCGCGCGAATTACAAAGAAGCCCAATACGCGCCCGGCGACTACGAAGCGATCATCAGCCAACGACCGATCGCCGTCCATGCGCTGGAGCACCCGACCAAGTTCGATGCCGGGCTTTATCTTTTCCGCAAGCTGTTACGCGACGCCGTGCGCGGAACGAACGCGGCGGCTGGCCCGACGCAATTCGCCGAATGGCTACGCTCGGTGGATGGTGCGCCCAACAGCTGCTGCTCGGGCAATGTCCTGGACATCCCCGAAGCCGCGACGGTCGCCGAAGAGGTCGCAAACCGCCGGCGCGTAACGCGGAGCATCGTCACGATCCTCACGGAAAGCGAGCCCTTGAAAGGGGCGCAGCGCACGGCATTCGTGCAGGAAAGAATGGAAGCACTGGAGCGCGACGCGTGACCAGGCGAAGAGTCAGGCCATGACGACGGTCCAGCAGAACCAGACAACAACGCTGGAACTGTTCGTGCGGCAAGTCCGCTACGAAGGCAGGAACGTCCAGTCATACGAACTGGTCGATGCCGATGGTGGAGACCTGCCGCCGTTCACCGCGGGCGCGCACATCGACGTCCACCTGGCCGATGGCGTGATCCGGCAGTACTCGATATGCAACTCCCCGCGGGAGCGGGGGCGCTACGTGATCGCCGTGCTCCGCGACGAGCGGGGCCGTGGTGGCTCGAA
>DASYLE010000102.1:0-74914 GCA_036009745.1 Luteibacter sp.
CAGACCGGGGTGACCTTGGTCCCTGGAGTCAGGTTCTCCGGTTCCGCACCGCCCTTGGCCGGCACGCGATAGATATCGCCACCGGTCGAACCCTGATCGCTCATCAGGCCGCCGATGAAGGCGATCGAAGTGCCATCGGGCGAGAAGCGCGGCAGCGCCATCTGCAAGCCCTTCAGCGAACCGCTGACCTTGCCCGTATCGACGACCACGACCGGCTTCGCGTCCGGCTTGGTCGCCTGCACGTAGAGCTTGGCGATCCACCAGTTGTTGTCGCCCGGCGCCGGCGCGGCGGTATAGGCGATCCGCGAGCCATCCGGCGAGAAGCTGAATTCGTAGGCGTAGATGTCGGCCGGGGTCAGCGAGCGCAGTGCGCCGCCACTGGCATCCACCGCGACCACGCGCTGGATCTCGACACCGTCGACGCCGATCTCACCGGCAGCCGGCTTGGCCGCGGCGGTGGCGGCGGCACGGCGGGTGCCGCCCTCGACGTAAAGGAAACCGATCTGTTTGCCGTCGGTGGTCCAGGTCAGTCCGCGCGCGTAGCCATGCAGGTGGGTCAGCTGTTTCGCCGCCTGATCCGGCTGGGCGGTATCGGCGACATAGACGTCGGTCTGCTTGCCTTCCTCGGCGCCCGGCGCGGTGCCGCCGCAGTCGGAGAGAAAGGCCAGGTGCTTCGAATCGGGCGCCCATACCGCGCCGGTCTGGCGGCAATCGCCGGCCTTGCCCAGGCCGTGGACGTTCCTGCCGTCGATACCGGCAAGCTGCACGCTGGATTTGCCCTTTTCACGAACGACCCAGGCTAGCTGCCGGCCATCGGGCGACATCGAGACCGATTCGATCGAGTGCACGGCACCGAGCGACTTCAGGATCTCCGCGATGCGCGGATCGGCCGCCACCGGCGCGGGCGCTTCGGCAAAGGCGGGAATGACGAATGCAGCCGCCAAGAGCGGCACTACCCAGCGCGTGGACATGGTGAGCCTTTTTGGATCGAGGGAAGCCACAGACGCTATCACGTGCCTCGGAGCCACCGCACCGATGACCTATGGCACATGAAGTCCACGCGAAACGCGCGCCGGTTCACGCGCGCAGGTCGGCGTATTCCGGGTGCCTGCCCATCCAGAACGAGGCGTAAGAACATGCGGGAACCACCTTCCAGCCCTCAGCCCGCGCGGCATGCAGGGCGGCGACCATCAACGCCGAGGCGATGCCCCTGCCTTCGACCGCCTTGGGCACGCCGGTGTGGGTGATGGTGATCACCTTGCCCTGGCGCGAATACTCCAGGACACAGCGCTCGCCGTCGACCGTGGTGTAGAAAACCTGGTCATCGGCGTCGTGGACGATGTCCATCGCATGCGTGTCGCTCATGGGTTCCTCCGGGAAGATGGTGGATGGCTTTCGCATTTCCTGAATGCGCGCGGCGCTAGCTTACCGGAGTCCCGTTTCACCCTCCCAAGGAGCAAGGCTCATGAAGAAATCCGCATCCGCCGTATGGACCGGTGGCCTCAAGGACGGCCAGGGCGCCATCTCGACCCAGACCGGCGTGCTACGTGACGCCCCCTACGGCTTCAAGTCCCGTTTCGAGGACGGCCCTGGCACCAACCCGGAAGAACTCGCCGGCGCGGCGCACGCAGGCTGCTTCACCATGGCGCTGTCGCTGATGCTCGGCGAGGAGAAGCTGGTCGCCGACCGGATCGAAACCAGGGCCGAGGTATCGCTGGAAAAGGTCGGCGAGGGCTTCGAGATCACCACCGTCGATCTCACCGTCGAGGCGGTCGTGCCCGGCACCGACCAGGCCAACTTCGAGCGGATCGCGACCAAGGCCAAGGAAAACTGCCCGATATCGAAATTGTTCAAAGGGGCGAAGATATCCTTGAAGGCCACGCTCAAATCGTGAGCAATACATTTTGTTGACCCTGCACCAGCGCGGCGCAGACGCCGGCCCGAATGTATGGAAGCCGGGCGATCCGCTGCCCGACGGCGTCGTCTGGCTGGACATGCTCGATCCGGACGAGGAGGAACGTCGCTGCGCCAACGCCGCGACGCACCTGCGCATTCCCGAGCGCCACGACATCAGCAATCTCACCCTGTCCAGCCGCATCCGCACCGACGACGGCGCGATCTACCTCGCCGTGCCCTACTTCGCCGATTGCGACGGCAGCCAGCCGCCGGCGCCGCTCGGCATCGTGCTCACGCCGCGGATCCTGCTGACCTTGCGTTACGCCCCGTCGAAATCGTTCGAACTGGCCTCGCGCATATGCTCCGGACAGCCGCTGGAAAGCAGCGCCGACGTGATCACGATCCTGCTCGAGGCGATCGTCAACCTGGCCGCCGAACGCATGGAATTGATCGCCGCGGAATTGAAGAAACTATCCGACCGGGTGTTCTCCGACCGGCGCATGCGCACGCCGGAGCTGCGCGACTGCATGCTCGAGGTCGGCAGGCTCGAAGGCATGCAGACCCGCACCCGCAGTTCCCTGCTCGGTGTGCAGCGCGTGGTGTCCTTCATCCGTGGCAAACAGCCCGACTGGATATCGGACGAAAACCAGGCGCGCCTGCATGTGGTCGACCACGACCTGCGCACGCTGGACGAATTCGACGACCAGCTCACCAACAAGCTGGCCTTCCTGCTCGATGCCAGCCTCGGCTTCATCAATACCGACCAGAACCATGTGATGAAGGTGCTGACGGTGGCCTCGGTGGCGACCATCCCACCGGTCATCCTCGCCGGGATCTGGGGCATGAATTTCAAGAACATGCCCGAACTCGACTGGTGGTGGGGTTACCCGCTCGCGCTGGGCGCCATCGCGCTCAGCATCATCCTGCCGATGCTCTGGTTCCGCTCGCGCGGCTGGCTGACCGGCGATTAGGGAGTCTAGACTGGCCACCATGGCCGTCATCGACCGACTCACCGCACCGCTACGCATCTCGTTGCGCCACTGGGTGCTGGGCGCATTTCCGCGCGACCCCGCCGGCGGCATCGACTATGACCATCCTCCCGGGGACCCCGGCCTGTTCGATCCGGCCGGGGCTACCTGGAAAATCCACGCCGATTTCTGCGGCATGCTTTCCGGCGGCCTGGCCGCACTGATGTTGCAAACCTTGCACCCGCGCGCCCTGGCCGGTGTATGGGATCACTCCAACTTCCGCGACGACTTGATCGGCCGCCTGCGCCGCACGACCGCCTTCGTTGGCGGCACCACCTACGCACCAACCGCCGATGCGGAGCAGTTGATCAGGCGGGTACGCGCTATCCATGCGAGGGTGCACGGCGAGACAGCGGACGGGCGTGCCTATCGCGCGGATGATCCGGACTTGCTGACCTGGGTCCATGTCACCGAAGTCGCCAGTTTCCTCGCTGGTTACCGCAGCTATTGCCGGCATGACCTGCCACCGGGCGCCGCCGATCGCTACTACGACGAGACACGCCGCGTGGCCGAAGCGCTGGGCGCGCGTGACGTGCCGGCATCCGAAGCCGACGTGGTCAGCTACTTCGCCGGTGTGCGGGACCAGCTGCGTTACGAGGAACGTTCACGGATCGTCCTCGATGTGCTCTCACGTATCCGCCTGCCGGTGCCCCTGGCCGGTGCTTCGCGCGACCTCTTCCTCGGCGCCGGCACCGCGTTGCTGCCCGAATGGGCTGGCGACCTGCTGCTCATCACACCCCGGCAACGCATGCAGGCGCGACTTTCCGCCATGGCGCTACGCGCGATCGCGCCCGGCTTTCGCGCGGCGCTGCGTGAAGGCGTTGCCGCCCGTTCCTGCCGCCGCGTCGGCGTCTCGCCGGATGTCCTCGGGCGCTGGTCGGTGGACGACGGGGAAATGTGAAGGCAATCACGAATCCCGATCATCGCGCGCAAAAGCTCCTAAAGTTTTTCCGCCAGCTGCCGACCTGTCTTTCAGGGACGCCATGTCGGCGTTCCGCTTCATCATGCAGGTACCCGAGCGTGACCGGCACGCACCTGCGAGACGTAGAACGCATGAGAGGATCCTGGCCCCTGAACGCAGGTACCGCACCCGAATCCCGCCTGCTCGACTCGGTGGCTGAATTCACCTACCACCGTGATATCGACGCGCTGGACCACAGCCTCGTGCTCTCGCTGGCCGAACTGGTCAGGGCAAGCACCGTGGCCCTGTGCAAGCGCGCCGCGGGAAGCAGGGCGCCGGTCGATACGATGATCCGCTGCGCGCCGGACCAGCACGGCAAATTCGTGGTCGAGGCCAGCGACGGCATCGACGACCCGGCTGTCGAGGGAACCCTGCGCCGGAGCATGGAAAGCCTGCAGGCGAGCGCGGAAACCACGCCGGGCGGACTCAACCGGCTGGTCGTTCCCGTGCAGCATGAAGGCCAGGCTATCGGTGCGGTCCTGCTCGAAAGCGAGGACGGCCTGGAAAACGTCCGCCCCCTGGTCGACGGTTTCGTCCGCATCTACGCCAACTACATCGCCCTGCTCGACGAAAGCGAACGCGACAAACTTACCGGCCTGTACAACCGGCGCAGCTTCGAGCCGCGGCTGCAGGCCCTGCTCAAGCGCCAGCTACGCGCACGCATGGGTGCAAGGGCCGCCGACGATCGCCGGCGTCCGGCCGGCGAGGCTTCGCGCGTCTGGCTGGCGATCCTGGACATCGATCACTTCAAGCGGATCAACGATGGCTTTGGCCACGTCTACGGCGACGAGGTGATTCTCTTGCTCGCGCAAAAAATGCGCCAGTGTTTCCGCCAGGCCGACGTATTGTTCCGCTTCGGCGGCGAGGAATTCGTCATCCTGCTCGGCTCGGCGGAAGAGGATTCGGTTCACGCCATCCTCGAGCGCTTCCGCGACATTGTCGCCAGTCACCCTTTCCCACAGGTGGGCCAGGTCACCGTCAGCATCGGCTACGCGCGCATCGGCGACCTCGACCATCCGGATATCGTGCTCGACCGCGCCGACAAAGCGCTGTACTTCGCCAAGGAAAACGGCCGCAACCGCACCCACGGTTACGAGACGCTGACTGCCCGCGGCGACCTGGCGCCGATCACCGTCGGCAGCATCGATCTTTTCTAGGTAAATACCGCCATGCCCTTGCGCACCGACGGGCGCGAGGCGAGCTCGTCCATCCACCGCGATACGTGGCCGCGCCCTTCGAGCATGCCCGGCAGTACGTCGCCGAACTGGCTGACCGCGCTGACCAGCCACGGATAAGCGGCGATGTCGGCGATGCCGAACGCAGCGCCACCGAGATAAGCCGAAGCGGCCAGCCGCCTGTCCAGCACACCGAGCAGGCGCAGCGTCTCGGCGCTGTAACGCGCGATCGCAACAGGTACCTTGTCGTTCGACCGCACGAAGAAACCGAGCTGGCCAAACATCGGGCCGACCCCACCCACTTGCCAGTACAGCCATTCCAGGGCGGTGTAGCGCTCCGCACCGGAACGCGGCAGCAGACGCCCGGTCTTGTCGGCCAGGTACTCCAGGATCGCGCCGCTCTCGAACAGGGACACCCCGGCTTCGTCGTCGACGATGGCGGGAATCTTGTTGTTCGGCGAAATCTTCAGGAAGTCAGGCGCGAACTGCTCGTCGTTGCCGATATCGACGGCATGCAGCTCGTAGGCAAGGCCGAGTTCCTCGAGGGCGATGACCGGCTTGCGGCCATTCGGGGTTTTCCAGGTGTACAGATGAATCATCGATCGACTCCCATGCAACGTCCCATCGCCGTCCCGGCCTGCGCCGGGACGGCGGGAAAAAGTCTTACAACGGCGCCGAATCGTCGCCGAGCATCGCCTTGCGCACGATCTTGATCGGCGCGAAACCCTGGCGCATGAAGTTGTCGTGGAAGTCTTTCAAGTTGAACGCCTTACCCTCCTTCGCTTCCAGGTCGGCACGCAGCTTCAGGATCTCCAGCTTGCCCAGGGTGTAGTACAGGTACGTCGGATCGGCGGTACCACGCTTGGTTTCGATCGTGCCGACCGCGCGCGACTGGTAGCCCTCCTTGACGAAGAAATCGACCGCCTGGTCGAAGGTCATCTGGCCGGTATGCATCTTGATGCCGGCGACGAAGCGGGCATTGCGCAACAGTGCATCCTGCAACTGGCCAAGCTTGAGCAGCTTCTGCTGGCGCGGATCGTTCGGGTACACAGCCTGGGCCAGGCCTTCGTCCAGCATCATCTGCTCGCTGTAATGCGCCCAGCCCTCGGCATTGCTCGACGAGCCGATCAGCTTGCGCACACGGTCGTCCAGGTCGTGCATCCACAGGAACTGGATGTAATGGCCCGGATAGGCCTCGTGCACGGCGACATTGCTGATCACCGGGTAGCTCAGCTGCGACATGAACTCGTCGGTCTGCGACTTGCTCCACGACGGATCGGGCAAGGTCACATTGAAATACGCTTCCTTGGCGACACTTTCGTAGGGCCCCGGGGTATCCATCGATGCGAACGTCGTCGCCCGCTCGAACGGCGGCGTTTCCTCGACGATGGGTTGTACCGTCGAGGGAATGGTCACGATGTTCTTGTCGCGGATAAAGCCCGACAGCTTGTCGAAGCTCGCACGGAAGGTGTCGAGGATCGCATCGCGCTGGGGATGGTCGGCGCCCAGTTCAGCCAGCACCTGGGCGGGGGTCTTGCCCGGATCGAGTTCCTTGGCCACCTTGGCGAATTCACGCTGGTTGTCGCGCAGATTGGCCATGTCGATGGCAACCAGCTTGTCCAGCGGTGTGTCGACCATCTCGTCGTAGGCGAGTTTCTTGCGAAAGGCGTCCGTGCCGATGCGGAAGTCGCCCTTCGAGACCGGCAGCACGTCTTTTTTCAGCCAGGCCGCGTAATCCTCGAGGGATTTCATCACCGCGCCATTGGTCGCGTCGAATGCCTTCCTGAGCGCCGGATCCTTCACCGCCTCGAACGCGGACGGCACGTCCTTACGGAAGAAATCGACCAGGCCCGGCAACTGCTCCAACGCGATCTCGGTGTAGATCTTCGGTGGGTTCTTCAGGTTTGCCCGCCCCGCGGCGAGCACACCCGGCATGAGCTTCTCGCGTGCGATCAGCGAACGCATGCGATCTTCCGGCGAGGCGAACTTGCGCGCCATCAGGCCGAACGCACTGCCGGCGATACCGCTGGAATAGGTATCGGGATTCTTTTCCCAGGGACGGATCGTCTCCAGGGTCAGCAGGCTGCTGCGGATACTGTTGAGGACCAGCTCGCGGTCGCCCTGGACCTGCTCGCTCAAGTCCTTCGGATCGACGGCGGCAACCTTCGCTTCCCACTGCTTCAGCGCCGCGACCTCGGCATCGACGCCGTGGCGCGTGTAATCCTCGAGCTTGGTGTCATAGAGGTGAATGCCCGCTGCGGTAGCGGCGGTCGGGTTGTTCGGAAAGTAGTAACCGTCAAAGTAACTGTCGGACAGTTGCTTGAATGCCGCGTCCCCTGCAGCCGCTGGCGCGGCGGCATAGGCGCTGCCCACGCCAGCGAGCGATACGCTCATGGCCAGACACAGGACACTTTTCGACAACGACGCCGCAATTGATCGCACCATGAGCAAACCTCCCCGAATGAACCATTCCGGACGCCGCCCTCGCGGCCCCCTGCCTGCCCACGCCTCTGGCGCGGGACAGCCGAGTTTATCCCCAGGGACCCGTTGGGCAACCCTGCCGCAGGAAAGTGCGACTCATTCACGATAGGCGCGGGCTATGCCACACTTGACGGCCATGAGCCTAGCCTTCGTCGTCCTGCCCGCCATCGTCCTCTACCTCGTCGCCGCGGTGGCGCTGGCCCGCCCGCTGTTCAATCGCGGCGCGCCGCTGACCGGCCCGGCGATGGGCATGGCGACGGTCGCGGTCCTTGCCCATGCCGGCGTCCTCCTCGGTGTGCACCGCGGCGCGCTCGACCTGCATTTCTTCGCCTCGCTGTCCCTGGTCGCCTGCGTGGTCTCGGCCATGACCCTGCTGGTGAACCTGTCGCGGCCCGTAGCGGGTCTTGGAATTTTCGTCTTCCCGCTGAGCGCGTTGTTGCTCGGCGTGGATTTCTTCATGGCGCCGACCACCTCGCCGCTGGTCATGGACTGGCAGATCAAGCTGCATGTGACGGTCGCCCTGCTCGCCTTCAGCGCGTTGTCGATCGCCGCGGTGCTGGCGATCCTGCTCGCCATCCAGGAGCGCGCCCTGCGTCGCAGCCGTTTCGGCCACTGGCTGCGCGCCCTGCCGCCACTGACCCTGACCGAAGTCCTGCTGTTCCGCCTGATTGCCGCCGGCTTCATCGGGCTGACCCTGACCCTGCTCACCGGCGCGCTCTTCGTCGACGATCTGTTCGGCCAGCACCTGATCCACAAGACCACCTTGTCGATCGTCGCCTGGATCGTCTTCGGTGTCCTGCTATGGGGCCGCTGGCGCCACGGCTGGCGCGGCAGCCGCGCGGTGAACCTCACCCTGATCGGCATGGGCGTGCTGCTGCTCGCCTTCTTCGGCAGCAAGGCCGTCCTCGAACTGATCCTGCACCGCACCGCGTAACTGTGGGAGCGAACAGGGTTCGCTCCCACAAAAGGATTGCACCGATCTATTCCATCGAGGCGGACAAGGCATCCCCTAGCCGGTCGGCCGCGACGATCTCCATCTCGCCGAGCTTGCGCTGCTTGGGCGCATTGGCCTTCGGCACGATCGCGCGACGAAAGCCATGGGTGGCCGCCTCGCGCAAGCGCTCCTCGCCGTTGGGTACGGGGCGGATTTCGCCGGATAACCCAACCTCGCCAAAAGCCACGGTCTTCTCCGGCAGCGGCCGGTCACGGAAGCTCGACAGCACCGCCATCAACACCGGCAGATCCGCCGCGGTTTCCTGCACACGAATTCCGCCCACGATGTTGACGAACACATCCTGGTCGTAAACGGCGAAACCACCATGCCGGTGCAGCACCGCCAACAGCATCGCAAGACGGTTCTGCTCGAGGCCCAGGGTCACCCGACGCGGATTGCCCAGCGAGGACTGGTCGACCAGCGCCTGCACCTCGACCAGCAGGGGCCGGGTTCCTTCGCGCGTCACCATCACGGCGCTGCCCGAGGTCGGCCCGGCATGCGCCGAGAGGAAGATCGCCGAGGGATTGGGCACCTCGCGCAAGCCCTTCTCGCTCATCGCGAACACGCCGAGCTCGTTGACCGCACCGAAGCGGTTCTTGAAGGCGCGCAGCACGCGGAAACGACTGCCCGATTCACCCTCGAAATACAGCACCGCATCGACCATATGCTCGAGCACGCGCGGACCGGCAATACCGCCTTCCTTGGTCACATGCCCCACCAGGAACACCGAGGTCCCGGTTTCCTTGGCGAAACGGGTGAGCTTGGCCGCCGACTCGCGCACCTGGCTGACCGAACCCGGCGCCGCGGTCAGCTGTTCGGTCCAGATAGTCTGGATCGAGTCGATCACCAGCACCCGTGGCCGTGCCGACATCGCCTGCTCGAGGATCCGCTCGATACAGGTCTCGGCCAGCGCATGCAGCGGCGCCAGGGGCAGGTCGAGGCGCTGCGCGCGACTGGCGACCTGGGCCAGCGACTCTTCGCCAGTGACGTACACACTGGGGAGACTCGCACCCAGCGTGCCAAGCATCTGCAATAGCAGGGTCGATTTACCGATACCCGGATCGCCGCCAATCAGCACCACCGAGCCATCGACCAGGCCGCCACCAAGCACGCGATCGAGTTCGCCAATGCCGGTCAAGGTACGGGATTCCGCGGTCAACGCGATCTCGGTCAGCGCGGTAATCCGCGGCGCACCCGCTGCCTCGCCCGCGTAGCCGCCACGCTTGGCACCCACGGACGCCACCGCCGCCCTGGCCGGCTGCACGACAAACTCACTGAGCGTGTTCCAGACGCTGCACTCGGCGCACTGGCCCTGCCACTTGTTATGTTCCGCACCGCACTCGGTACAGACGTAGGCGATCTTGGCCTTGGCCATCGGCAATGCTCTATATAGGCGGTCACGAGTAGGTGCGAATCATAACGGTCGCCCGTCTCGCCCAATGCGACAGCGCCGTCAGTTGTCGTCTTCGACGAAAAGCACGCGGCGGGTCATGCCGCAGGTCAGGTCATAGGAGATGGTACCGGCGTGGGCGGCGATCTCTTCCACGGGAAGGCCATCGCCCCAGAGTACGACGCGGTCGCCGACGTTCGCTTGCGGGGCGTTGCGCAGGTCGATGGTGATCAGGTCCATGGAGATTCGGCCGACGATGGGCACACGCGTGCCAGCGACAAGCACCGGCGTACCGGCGGCGGCGCTGCGTGGATAGCCGTCGCCGTATCCGATCGCGGCGACGCCGATCGCCATGTCCTCCGGACAGGCGTAGGTGCCGTTGTAGCCAATGCGCTGGCCTTGGGCGACACGGTTGATCGCGACCAGGCGCGTCGACAGGGTCATTGCCGGGCGAAAGCCGAAATCGCTACCGCTTTTGCCTTCGACCACGGACAGCCCGTAAAGCACACCACCGGTGCGGACCCAGTCGCCATGCGCCGCCGGCCAGCCGATGACGGCCGCCGAGTTGGCCAGCGAACGCGGCCCCGGCAGGCCTTCGGTCACGGCGAGGAAACGCGCGATCTGTGCCGCGGTGTCGTCGCCTTCGAATGCCTCGGAGGAGGCGAAATGGGTCATCAGGCCGATTGGCGAGGCAACCGCGGGCATGGCCGCCAGCTTCTCGTACACATCGCGCACGCGTTCGGCGGGGAAACCCAACCGGTGCATGCCGGTATCGACCTTTAACCAGATTCTGACCGGTCCACGTGCCGGCTCGGCTTTCGCCAGCCACGGCAACTGGCTTTCGTGATGGATCGTCGCCTCCAGACGCAGGCGCTGCATCTCGATGATATCGGCAGCGCTGTCTGGACCCGAAAGCACCACGATGCGTTGGCGGTGGCCGGCCGCCCGCAGCCGCAGCCCGTCGGCAATGGCCGCCACAGCGAAGGCGTCGGCCTCGCCGTCGAGCGCACGCGCAACGCGTTCCAGGCCATGCCCGTAAGCGTCGGCCTTCACCACAGCCATCACCTGGGCGCCGCCGGCAAGCTCGCGGGCGCGGGCCAGGTTATGACGAAGCGCGGCCAGGTGGATCGTGGCGACGGTGGTGCGGCTCATGCGTCAGTCGAAGCTGCCGACGTAGGAATCGGGGGCGAAGTTCTCGAACTTGGTGTAGTGGCCGAGGAAGGTCAGTTTCACCGTGTCGGTGGGGCCGTTTCGCTGTTTGCCGATGATGATCTCGGCCAGGCCTTTGTCCGGCGACTCCTTGTTGTAGTAGTCGTCGCGGTAAATGAACATGATGACGTCGGCGTCCTGCTCGATAGCGCCGGACTCGCGAAGGTCGGACATCATCGGGCGTTTGTCGGCGCGCTGCTCGAGCGAGCGGTTCAACTGGGACAGGGCGATCACCGGCACGTTCAGCTCCTTGGCGAGAGCCTTCAGTCCACGCGAAATTTCTGAAATTTCCGTGGCGCGATTCTCCTTGTTCCCGGGCACCTGCATCAGCTGCAGGTAGTCGATGACGATCATGCCCAGCCCATGCTCGCGCTGCAGGCGGCGCGCACGCGAACGCATTTCCACCGGCGATAGGGCCGGGGTGTCGTCGATGAAGATCTTCGCGTCCGACAGCATGGTGATCGCCGAGGTGACGCGCGGCCAGTCTTCCTCGGCCAGGTCGCCGTTGCGCAGGTGCTGCTGGTGGATGCGGCCGAGCGAGGAAATCAGGCGGAAGGCCAGCTGCGAGGCGGACATTTCCATCGAAAATACCGCCACCGACTTCTTGCCGCGCATCGCGGCGGCCTCGGCGATGTTCAGCGCGAAGGCGGTCTTGCCCATCGAGGGACGCGCGGCGACGATGATCAGGTCGGACGGCTGCAGGCCGGAGGTGAGTTCGTCCAGGTCGGTGAACCCGGTGGAGATGCCGGTGAGCTGGCCACGATTCTCGTAGCGCTCGGTCAACAGGCGGAAGGCGTCGCTGACCGCGGTGCGCATGGACACGATGTCCTTCTTGCCGCGCGCGCCGGACTCGGCGATGCGGAAGACCCGCTGCTCGGCGAGTTCCATTACCTCCTGCACGCTCTTGCCCTCGGGACGGTAGCCATCCTCGGTGATCGAGGTGCCGGCGTCGATCAGCATGCGCAGTACGGACTTTTCACGGACGATGTCGCCGTAGGCAGCGATGTTCGCCGCGCTCGGCGTGGCATTGGCCAGCTCCATGATGTAGCTGGCGCCGCCGACCATCTCGGCAAGGTCATTGGACTGGAACCACTCGCCGAGGGTGACCGCGTCGCAAGGCATGCCCTTGTTGGCCAGCTCGTTGATCGCGCGCCAGATCAGGCGGTGGTCCTTGCGGTAGAAGTCTTCCTCGGTAAGACGGTCGGCTACCTTGTCCAGGGCGTCGGGGGCGAGCATCAGGCCACCCAGCACCGCCTGCTCGGCGTCGATGGAATGTGGCGGGACGCGCAGCGCCTCGATCGCGGGATTACCCGTTTTACGCTCGGGGACAAAGGACATGGAGAACCTCACGAACGAAGGAACGACGAAACGGCGCCGCACGCACCGATCATACGCGGGCGCGTCTCACCCGCCGAGACAATAAGTCTGTGGATAAGCTGTGGGTAGCTGTGGATAAAACCGGCAAGGCCACGGTTTCGTCCGCCCCGAAACATCGGCCGAAAAAACATCGGCCGAAAAACAAAAGGGCGCCAAGGGCGCCCTTTTGCCGAAGCCTGGACCTTACCGCTTACTTGTCGGCAACCACGATCACCTTGACGGTGGTCTGGATGTCGGCGTGCAGCGTGACCACGACATCGAACTCGCCGATGTTGCGGAACGGGCCGTCGCTCTGGATGACTTCGCTCTTATCGACTTCGTAACCCTTGGCCACGAGGGCCTCGGCGATGTCGCGCGGGGTGACCGAACCATACAGCTTGCCTTCCGGGCTCGCATGGACGGCGATGGTGACTTCGGCGCCCTCCAGCTTGGCCTTGCGGCCTTCGGCACCGGTCAGCTGGTCCTGGGCCTTCGCTTCATACTCGGCGCGGCGCGCTTCGAAGGCAGCGAGGTTGTCGGCGGTCGCGCGAGCGGCCTTGCCCGACGGCAGCAGGTAGTTACGGCCATAACCCGGCTTGACGTTGACCTTGTCGCCGAGGTTGCCGAGGTTCTTCACCTTTTCGAGAAGAATCAGTTCCATGGGTATTCCTTTTCGTTAGCACGGGTGTGGCCCCGCGCAGCCAGGACGGTTGTCCGAAAGATGTCGACGGATGGCCCTCGCCGCGAGGCGACGAGGGCCGGCCGATCAGACGTCGTGGTTGTCGGTGTACGGCAGCAGCGCCAGGAAGCGGGCGCGCTTGATGGCCGTGGCCAGCTGACGCTGGTAACGCGCCTTGGTGCCGGTGATGCGGCTCGGAACGATCTTGCCGTTCTCGGTCACGTACTGGCGAAGCGTGTTGAGATCCTTGTAGTCGATCTCTTTGATGTCTTCGGCGGTAAAGCGGCAGAACTTGCGGCGGCGGAAAAATTTGGACATGTCAGGCTCCCGAGTCAGTCGTCGCTGTCGCGATCGTTATCACGGCCACGGCGGTCGTCGCCGTCACCCTCGTCGTCACGGCGACGCGAACCCTTCTGCTCGTCCTTTTCCTTGCTCTTCAGGATAAAGGACGGCTCGAGGTCGGCTTCGTCACGCTTGATGACGAGGTGGCGCAGCACGGCGTCGTTGAAACGGAAGCCGGTCTCCAGCTCGGTCAGCGCGGTCTGGCCGACTTCGATGTTCAGCATCACGTAGTGAGCTTTGGCCAGGTTCTCGATCGGATAGGCCAGCTGACGACGGCCCCAGTCTTCGAGGCGGTGGATCTTGCCGTTATCGCCCTCGATCAGCGCCTTGTAGCGCTCGATCATCGCGGGCACCTGCTCGCTCTGGTCCGGATGGACCAGGAACACGATTTCGTAATGACGCATGGTGTCTCCTTGTGGATGCACCCCTTGCGGGGATGGCAGCCTCCCGTCGTATACGGTGAGGCAAGATGGACGCCCTCCACGGGCAGCCAGCCGGTGATTGTAGCCTGGCTGGGGCGCGTGCGGCAATGCTGGCAGCGCTGAAGGGCGTAAATCGGCCGCTTGCGGCCGACTTACGCCCTGGATTTACCCCCGGACGAAACCCCTCAGGCGGCCGGACCGACCGTGAAGCTCTCGCCGCAACCGCATTCGCCAGTGGCGTTCGGGTTGTGGAAGACAAAGCCGGCATTGAGGCCCTGGCGCTGGAAATCGATCAGGGTGCCTTCGACCAGGGGCAGGATCGTCGGGTCGACGACCAGCGGAATGCCGCCGATCTCGAGCACGCTATCGCCCTCGCCCACAACGGCGGCCAGGTCGACCACATAGCCGAAACCCGAGCAACCGGTGCGTTTGACGCCGAAACGCACGCCGGCTGCTTCCGGAGCCTGGTCCAGGAAGCTGCGCATGCGTGCATGGGCGGCGGGAGTGATCTGGATGCTCATAAGAAGATGATGTCCGTATTACATCGTGTGAAAGACGCCGATCGGTCGCCGTTCGACAGGCTCGTAGATTATCATGGCGGACTTGTATCGATACGCGCCGATATGCGGCGCCTCGCATGGAGTTTCAATCGATGGCGGTGGTAAGCGTCAAACAGGCCCTGGCCGGCGGCAACACCGCGGCGGCCGAACAGGAGGTCACCGTGCGTGGCTGGGTACGCACACGGCGCGATTCCAAGGCCGGCCTGTCCTTTATCAACGTCAGCGATGGCTCCTGTTTCGACCCGATCCAGGTGGTCGCCACCGGCGACCTGCCCAATTACGAGAGTGAAATCAGGCACCTGACCGCTGGTGCGGGCGTAATCGCCACCGGCAGGCTGGTGCCGTCCCAGGGCAAGGGCCAGGCCTTCGAGATCCAGGCCAGCAAGGTCGAGGTCACCGGTTTCGTCGACGATCCGGAAACCTACCCGATCCAGCCCAAGGCGCACTCGATGGAGTTCCTCCGCGAGGTCGCCCACCTGCGCCCGCGGACCAACCTGTTCGGCGCGGTCACCCGCGTCCGGCACACGATGATGATGGCGATCCACCGCATCCTCACCGAGCAGGGCTTCTTCTGGATCAATACGCCGATCGTCACCACCTCGGACGCCGAGGGCGCCGGCGACATGTTCCGCCTGTCCACCCTGGACCTGGCCAACCTGCCGCGCGACGAGCAGGGCAAGATCGACTTCCGCAAGGACTTCTTCGGTCGCGAAGCCTTCCTGACGGTGTCAGGGCAGCTCAACGTCGAGGCCTATGCCCTGGCGATGAGCAAGGTCTACACCTTCGGCCCGACCTTCCGCGCCGAGAACTCCAATACCCCGCGCCACCTGGCGGAGTTCTGGATGGTAGAGCCGGAGATCGCCTTCGCCGACCTGGCCGCTGACGCCGACCTGGCCGAGCTGTTCCTGAAGAAGATCTTCCAGGCCGTGCTCGACGAGCGGCAGGACGATATGGCCTTCTTCGCCGAGCGCGTGCAGCCCGATGCGATCACCCGCCTGGAAGCCTTTATCGCCAAGCCCTTCGAGCGCATCGACTACACCGACGCGATCAAGATCCTCGAGAAGGCCGACAAGAAATTCGAGTACCCCGTTGCCTGGGGCGTCGACCTGCAGACCGAGCACGAGCGTTACCTGGCCGAGGAACATATCGGCCGGCCGGTGGTCGTCATGAACTACCCGGAAAAGATCAAGGCCTTCTACATGCGCCTGAACGACGACGAGAAAACCGTTGCCGCGATGGACGTGCTCGCCCCGGGCATTGGCGAGATTATCGGCGGAGCCCAGCGCGAGGAACGCCTGGACTACCTGGACCGCCGGATGGACCAGTTCGGCCTCGACAAGCAAACCTACGCCTGGTATCGCGACCTGCGCCGTTACGGCACGGTGCCGCATGCCGGTTTCGGCCTCGGTTTCGAGCGCCTGCTGGTCTATGTCTGCGGCCTGTCCAATATCCGCGATGCCATCCCCTTTCCACGTGCGGCAGGGAGTGCCGAGTTCTGATCGAAGAGACATGTCCCTGAAGCCACGCCACATCCTGTTCCTGGCCCTGCCCACGCTGTTCGCGTGCAGTGCTATCGTCCCGCCGAATCTGCGTCCACCGACGGAGAACACGGCCGACATGCTTGTCGCCGCGCGCAAGCAGTTGGAAGAAGCGAAGCCCTGCTGCGCCACCTTCGCCGACTTTTCCTACCAGGACATGCTGCCTTGGCAGCCACGTCGCTTCCAGTTGAACGGCGACAGCCCGGTGGCCAATCTCAACGGCGAGCGCAGCTATTTCCTCGCCTTCCGCCTGCCCAGCGGGGCCAAGCTGCCGTATACGATCGCGCTGAAGTCGGAATTGAACGGCCGCTGGCTGCAGCAGAGCTATCTGTTCGCGCCGACCGTGGTCCAGCTCGACGACGCCTTCCAGCCGATCCATTCCGAAGACGTGCAACTGTGCGAATACATGGGCTGGACGAGCGAGACCACCGGCGCATTCGGCAGCGTTACCGTGGCCTCGGACAAGGCGCGTTACCTGGTCGTCTATTCCTCGTCCAAGCAGCAGGCCAACAATACGTACTGGGAGCAATCGCCGACGGCATTCTCGGCCGAGGCACCGGTGCAGATGTCCGCCGCGGGCAGCTTCAAGATCCCGCACGGGCCCAACGGCGTGGTCTACGTCGGCATGCAGAACGACACCTATCGCAAGGCACTGCAGGACGCGGTGTGCGGCAAGCGCCAGAATGGTGCCGGTGTGATCTCGACCCTGCGTTCGGTCGTGGTGCCGGAAACCACGCCGAACAAGCAATCGCAGAGCTAAACCCCCATCCAGACGAGTAGCGCTTGATCATCCTTTACGTCCTGCTCCTCCTCGCCGGCATCGCCTGCTTCGTGATGCACTTCGTCGCGCAGTACCGTTTCGCCACGATCCTGCGCCAGCGTTACCCGGAGCAGTGGAAGATCATCGCCGTGCCCGAGTCGGGCAAGGCCAACGGTTTCCGGACATGGACGCGCCTGCAGCATGTGCTGCGCTCGGGCGCCCCTGCCCTGTTCAACGACAAGCAACTTAGTTTCTGGCACAGGGCATGGCGGCTCGCGCCGCTGATCGCGTGGCCATGCTGGTTCGCCGCGATCGCCCTGCAATACTTCGCACGGCACGGCTGACGCCGGGCCAAGGAGACGACGATGCAACTCGATCTAGGCGGGCGGCATGCCCTGGTCTGCGGCGGTTCCCAAGGCATCGGTCGCGCCACCGCGCACGAACTGGCCCTGCTCGGTGCCAGCGTCACCGTGCTCTCCCGCTCGGGCGAGGCCCTGGCCAGGGTCGCGGGCGAACTGCCGGTCGTCCGCGACGGCCAGGTCCATGACTGGGTCGCCGCCGACATGCTCGATACCGGCAAGCTCACGGATATCCTGGTCGACCTGGTCGCCAGGAGCCCGGTGCATATCCTGGTCAACAACAGCGGCGGACCGCCAGGCGGCGCGGCGCATGCGGCCGATCCGGAAACCTATGTCGCAGTGTTCCGGCAACACCTGGTCGCCGGCCAGGTCATGGTCCAGGCCGTGCTGCCCGGCATGCGCGAAGCGCGCTACGGCCGCATCGTCAATATCATCTCGACCTCGGTGAAGGAACCGCTGGCCAACCTCGGCGTCTCCAACACCGTGCGCGCCGCGGTCGCCGGCTGGGCGAAAACCCTGGCCGGTGAACTCGCCGCCGACGGCATCACCGTCAACAACGTGCTGCCGGGCTATACGCGCACGGAGCGACTTGACGGCCTGGTCGCCGCGCAGGCGCGAAGTGGACGCGATCCGGCCGATATCGAGCGCGGCATGCTCGCCAGCGTGCCGGCGGCCCGCTTCGGCGAGGCCAGCGAAGTGGCCGCGGTGGCCGCTTTCTTCTGTACGCCCGCCGCGGGTTACGTCAACGGCGTCAGCATCGCCGTCGATGGTGGCCGGACACGCAGCCTCAGCTGAAGGGATCGACATGATCGAGATCGGCAACCTTATCGACGGCGAAGTCCGGGCACCGGCCAGCGGACGCTACCTGGACGTTTTCGAACCCGCCACTGGCAAGGTCTTCGCCCGTTGCCCCGCCTCGAATGCCGACGATGTCGATGCCGCCGTCCGCGCAGCGGCGAGCGCGGCGCCGGCGTGGGCGGCAACACCGCCCGTCGAGCGCGCGCGCCTGATCGATCGCCTCGCCGACCTCGTCGAGGCGCGACTGGAGGACTTCGCCAGGGCCGAGTCGCGCGACAACGGCAAGACGGTGGCGCTTGCCCGTCAACTCGACATCCCCCGCGCCATCGCCAATCTGCGTTTCTTCGCCGACGCCATTACCCAGTGGAGCAGCGAATCGCACGCGACCCAGCCCGACGCGATCAACTACACACTGCGCCAGCCACTCGGCGTGGTCGGCTGCATCAGCCCCTGGAACCTGCCGCTTTACCTGTTCACCTGGAAGATCGCGCCAGCCCTGGCCAGCGGCAATACCGTGGTCGGCAAGCCGTCCGAAGTAACGCCTTACACGGCCTTCCTGCTTGGCGAACTCGCCGCCGAGGCCGGCCTGCCGCCGGGCGTGCTGAATATCGTGCACGGTACCGGCGCGGACGTCGGCCAGGCGATCGTCGAACATGCGACGGTCAAGGCGGTGTCCTTTACCGGCAGCACGCACACCGGTGCAGCGATCGCCGTCGCCGCCGCGCCGCGTTTCAAGAAGCTCTCGCTGGAACTGGGCGGCAAGAACCCCGCGATCGTCTTCGAGGATTTCGGCTTCGCCGATGCCGACATGGCGACCCTGGTCCGCTCGGGTTTCGCCAACCAGGGCGAAATCTGCCTGTGCGGTTCACGGCTCCTGGTGCAGCGCACGATCTACGAGCGCTTCCGCGCTGCCTACCTTGAACGGGTACGCAAGCTTCGCGTCGGCGATCCGGACGATGCCACCAGCGACCTCGGCGCACTGGTTTCGCACGCCCACTTCGACAAGGTGACCGGCGCCATCGCCGCGGCCGTGCACGATGGCGGCACCTTGCTGTGCGGGGGCGAGTCGCTACGGATCGAAGGTCGCTGCGCGGACGGCTGGTTCGTCCAGCCCACCGTGATCGAGGGCCTGCCTCCCTCGGCCGCCGCGAACCAGCAGGAAATTTTCGGCCCCGTCGTCACCCTGATCCCGTTCGACGACGAGGCCGAGGCGATCGCCATCGCCAACGGCACCGAGTACGGCCTGGCCGCCTCGCTGTGGACACGCGATCTGTCGCGCGCGCACCGCGTATCGGCCGCGCTCGACTTCGGCATCGTCTGGGTCAACTGCTGGATGCTGCGCGACCTGCGCACGCCATTCGGCGGGATGAAACATTCCGGGGTCGGTCGCGAGGGCGGCACCGAGGCGCTACGCTTCTTCAGCGAGGCGAAGAACATCTGCATCAGTTACAAGGAATCATGATGGACCTGAAGAACCTGCTGGACAGCAACCGGCGCTGGTCGGCATCGATGCGTGAAGAGGACCCGCTCTTCTTCGAGCGCCTTGCCACGCAGCAATCGCCGAAGTACCTGTGGATCGGCTGCTCCGACTCGCGCGTCCCGGCGACCCAGATCGTCGACCTGCCACCCGGCGAGATCTTCGTCCAGCGCAACGTCGCCAATGTCGTTTCGCACACCGACCTGAACTGCCTGAGCGCGATCCAGTTCGCCGTCGATGTACTCCAGGTCGAGCACATCCTTGTCGTCGGCCACTATGGCTGCGGCGGCGTGCAGGCGGTGCTCGACGAAAAGCGCCTGGGCCTGGTCGACAACTGGCTGCGTCATGTCAACGATGTCGCCCAGAAGCACTCCGGTCTGCTGCTTGCGCGCGACCTTCACCAGCTGCGTGCCGACCGCCTGTGCGAGTTGAACAGCATCGAGCAGGCGATGAACGTGTGCCAGACCACGGCCGTACTCGACGCCTGGGAACGCGGCCAGAAACTTTCCGTGCATGCCTGGTGCTATAGCCTGCAGAACGGCCATATCCACGACATGGGCATCAACGTGCACAGCCGCGAAACCATGCAGCCGGCTTACGAGGCTACCCTCGCCCGCCTCACCTCGTCGGTGGACTTCCAGCAATGAGCGGCATCCGCACGGACAGCGCGCCCGCACCAGTCGGCGCGTATCCGCATGCGCGCCGCATCGGCGACCTGCTGTTCCTGTCCGGTGTCGGCTCGCGCGAACCGGGCACCAATGCGATTCCTGGCAATCGGTACGACGCGGACGGCACGCTGGTCGGTTACGACATCGAGGCGCAGTGCCGGCAGGTCTTCGCCAATGTGCGCGCCGTGCTGGAGGCCAGCGGTGCACGCTGGGAAGACCTGGTCGACGTCACGGTATACCTGACCGACATGGCCGGTGACTTCGCGCGTTACAACGCCTTGTACGCAGAGTACTTCGCGGGTGTCGATGCGTGCCGCACGACCCTGGGCATTACCGCGCTGCCGACGCCGATCGCTATCGAGCTGAAGTGCATCGCCTTCCTCGGCAACCGCGCGCGATAACCGAGGCACCTTTTCCCCCAAGGAAAAGCGAGAAACAAAAAGCCCCGGAGGCGCGGGCCGTCCGGGGCTCTTCACGACACGCGCTGGCTTATTTGCCGCCGGCTTTCATGCTGCCGGAGCTGTCACTGGATTTGCTGGCATCGGAGGAAGCGGCGGCGGACGTGTCGGCCTTCTTATGCTTCGCGGCATGGTGCTTCGCCGGAGCGGCGGTGCTGGTCTTGGCGGCGTCGGTCTTCGGCGCGGCGTCCTGCGCCAGGACGGAACCGGTCAGGGCCACGCCAGCCACGAGCAGGGAAGCGATCACAAGTTTACGCATGAGTAGGGACCTCGACAGTGAGCGCCGCGAACCCGGCCGGACCCCGGCATCTCGGGTGGCGCGACGGGTCTACGTTGCGCCGACAAAGACATATGTTTACTGAACGAAAGAACTTACGCGAAGGCTAAGCAACGGCTAAGCAAACCCTGAGCATTTCACCGATCAGCAGCTGCGTTTCGGCGGCTTTTTCCGGCAGGTACGCGAAGCTGTCCTCGTCCATGTAGTTCAGTTGCGCGAGCTCGAGTTGCACGGCATCGACGCCTTCATCCGGACGTCCATACTGCCGGGTGATGTAGCCACCCTTGAAGCGACCGTTGAGCACATGGCTGTAGCGGTCCTGCCCGGTCAGAAGCTCATCGAGCGACGTCGCCAACGCGGCCGAGCAACTCGCACCATCGGCCGTACCGAGGTTGAAGTCGGGCAAGCGTCCGTCGAACAGGAGTGGGACCACGCTGCGGATCGAATGACCTTCCCAGACCACGACGCGACCGTGCCCGGCCTTCAGCCGCGCGATCTCCGCGGCCAGTGCGTCATGGTACGGCCGCCACCAGCGATCGACACGATGGGCGATTTCCGCGGCATCGGGCGCCTGGCCATCGAGATAGATCGGCGTGCCATCGAACATCATCGTCGGGACGAGGCCGGTTTCGGTGCGCCCGGGATACAAGGCATGTCCGTCGGCCGGCCGGTTGATATCGACGACGTACCGGGAGGCGAACGGCCTGAGCACGCTGGCCCCCAGTTCGCGGGCGAAATCGTAGAGCTCGGCGACGTGCCAGTCGGTATCGACGGAGCGCCGCGCCGCCGGCGTCATCCTCGCCGCGATATCGTCGGGGATGGCACTGCCGTTATGCGGCAGGCTGATCAGGAGCGGCGCGGTACCGCGATGCAGGGTATACGGGGTCATGGGGGCAGTGTAGCGCCGACCGCTCAGCGCGTGCGCGCGCCAAGCAGGACCAGTTCCTCCGATGAGGTCGGGTGGATCGCCACGGTCGCGTCGAGATCGGCCTTGCGCGCGCCCATCTTTATCGCCACGGCGAAGCCCTGCAGCATCTCGTCGGCACTGGGACCGAGGATATGCATGCCGACAATGCGCTCGTCATCCCCGACGCAGATCAGCTTGACCACGGTCTTGAAGGCCCGCGAGGAGAGTGACAGCTGCATCGGCGTGAAGGCCTGGCGGAAAATATGGACGTCATCGCCATACTGCTCACGCGCCTCCTCCTCGGACAATCCGACCGTGGCCAGCGGCGGATGGGAGAAAACCACGCTGGGAATCAAGTCGTAACTGATCTTCGCCTGCGGCTTGCCGCCGAACAGGCGATCGGACAGGCAACGGCCCGCGGCGACCGCCACGGGCGTCAACGCCTTCCCGTTGGTGACATCGCCCAGGGCATAGATACCGGGGACACTGGTGTTCTGCCATTCGTCGGTGAGGATATGGCCGGCCGGGTCGGTGGCGATGCCGGCCAGGTCGAAACCGGCGCCGTCACTGTTCGGATCGCGCCCGACCGCCCAGATCAAGGCATCGAACGGTCCGGGCTGGGAGCCGCTGTCGCAATCGAGCACGACCTGCTCGCCACGGCGTTGCGCGCTGACGATCTGGCAGTGGTAATGGATGCGGATGCCATGGGCCTGCATCGTCTCGCCGAGCGCATCGGCCATTTCCACATCGAAGCCGCCCATCAGGCGGCCACGCACGTACATGTCCACTTCGCCACCGAGCGCGCGCAGCACGCCGGCCAGTTCCACCGCGATATAGCCGCCACCGACGATCGCGGTGTGCGCGGGAAGCTTGCGCAGGTCGAAAAAGCCGTCCGAATCCATGCCGATCTCGAATCCAGGCGTCTCCAGCCGGCGTGGCCGGCCACCGGTGGCGATCACGGTATGGGGCGCACGCAATTCACGTCCCGCGACCAGCACCGTACGTCCGGCGCTGAGCCGACCGATCGCCGGAATAAGGGTGACACCATGCTTTTCCAGGTTGAGCCGGTAACTCTCGTGGATCCGGTCGATGTAGCCCTGGCGATGAACAATGAACCTTGGCCAGTCCAGCGCGCCCTTCGTCAACGCGAAGCCGTAATCGGCGGCCAGGTCCTGCGCCTCGGCCATCTGCGAGGCGTACCACATCGCCTTCTTCGGCACGCAGCCGACATTGACGCAGGTGCCGCCAAGCTGGCGCGGCTCGAGCAGGGCCACGCGCACGCCATATTTCGCCGCGCGCAGCGCGGTCCCGAGGCCACCGGAACCCGCGCCGATCACGATCAGGTCGAAATCTTCAACGGCCATGCGCGCTTCCTTTCTTCTTCCCATAACGAACACTCACGGTAGCACTCCTCAAAGACCGAAACGCCGCGGCGAGTATGGCGTCGGATCCAGTCCCGACACGGTACCGCCGACCAGCGCGGCAACCAGTTCCCCGGTAGCCGCGGACATGCTGATGCCGAGCATGCCGTGGCCGGTGGCCAGGACCAGATTCGACCAGCGCGAACTCGGGCCGATGATGGGCACCTCGTCCACGCTCATCGGCCGCCAGCCCCACCAGGGTTCACCATAGCCCTCGCCTTCCGGTTCCCGCAGGTAATCGCGCGCACCGCGACGCAGCGCATCGAGGCGAACGGGGTTCAGGCCCTCGGCATAACCGGAGAATTCCATGGTGCTGCCGAGCCTGAAACCCGACGCCCAGGTGGTAACGCAGACGCCCGCCTCGCGCAGTACCAGCGAGTGGCGCGGCGCCAGGCGCGGCGCCTTCGGATAGGTAATCGAATAGCCCTTGCCCGGCTGCATCGGCAGGCGCATGCCGAGCTCACGACCGAGCAAGGGCGACCACGCGCCGAGCGCCATCACGATGCGATCGGCCGAGAAAACGCCGCGGGTCGTCCGCACATGACCGATGCGACCGTCCGCCGTGACGAAGCCATCGATCCGCGCGCCGCTCTCGATCGAGCCGCCGAGTTCGCGCACACGGCGCGCGAGCTCACCCACGTAACGATCGGGGCGCAGTTGCGCGTCGCCGGGATGGTAGAGGCCACCGGCAACGCCTTCACGCAGGGCCGGCTCCATCGCCAGCACACGATCGCGGTCCAGGTGCTCGACCGCGATGCCGAGGTCGTCGAGCAGATCGGCATGATGCGCGTCGGCATGCCATGCCTTCAGGGTGCGATAGACATAGAGCTCGCCGCTTGCCTCGAACTCGCAGTCGAGTGCGTCCCGCACGATCAGTTGTTCGATGGCCGTGCGCGAGCGTTGCAGGATGGCCGCGCGTGCCTCTCCGGCCCGTCGGAAATCAGCCCAGGTACAACGTCGTGCGAATCCAAGCATCCAGCGCAGGCGGGTGAGGTCGGTGCGGGGATTGAGATAGAGCGGCGCATCGCGATGCATCAACGAACGCAGCGCGGTGCCGATCGTCCCCGGCATGGTCAGCGGCGAGGCGTGGCTGGGCGTGATCGTGCCGCAATTGCCGTGCGAACTGCCCGCCCCCGGCACGTCCTGCTCCAGCACCCGCACCGTCGCGCCGGCCTTGAGCAGGTATAGCGCGCAGGCCAGGCCGATGACACCGCCACCGAGAATCAGAACGTCGCTTCGGGATGAATCCATCCACGAATTCTAGGGGTTCGGACGAGCCGGGGGAAACGGCGATGTCACGGAAGAATGCGGCCTGGCCGCCTTCGATTACCAACGTTTCTAGCTATTCCCTGCAAGTGATTGATTTGATAACCTCACGCCGTGCCAAACGGGGTTATGCCATGCGCGTCCAGATTGCCTGTCGACCATTGAACCCCGCTACGCGCCCTCGCGGCATCCGCCCGCTACGCCTGGTCCTCCCGGCCTGCCTGCTCGCCCTGCTTGCCGCCTGCGGCGGATCGCCGACGAAACCGCACCGTGTGATGAATACCGGCTGGTCGACCAAGGCGGCGACCAGCGTCCCGCCCGACGCCGCCAACGACGTGTTGTTCCGGGCGATCGGCCTGGTCGGCACGCCGTACCACTGGGGCGGAAACACGCCCGAGGGCGGCTTCGACTGCAGCGGCCTGGTGAACTACATCTACCTGACCTCGACCGGGGTACGCCTGCCGCGTACCTCGCAGGAAATGGCCGGGATGAACAAGCCCAGGCTGGATGCCGACCAGCTGGTCAGCGGCGATCTGGTCTTTTTCGGCCGGCGTGGGAGCATCAGCCACGTCGGCGTCTATGTCGGCAAGGGTCGCTTCGTGCATGCACCCAATTCCGGCGGCACCGTCCGCCTGGACAACCTCGACGGCAGTTACTGGCGGGACAATTTCGCCTACGGCAAACGCGTTCTGAACTGAGTTCACGGCTCAGGGACCAATCCGTCGTAAAAACTATATTGCACACAATTTAATTGCGTGCTTTAATTATCCCATGAACCCGACTCCCCGCCTCGACGAACAGCTCTGCTTCGCCCTGTATGCGGCGTCACGGGCCATGACCGCGCGCTATCGGCCCCTGCTCGACGCGCTTGGCCTGACCTATCCGCAGTATCTGGCGATGCTTGTGCTCTGGGAGCGGGACGGCCTTTCCGTCGGCGACCTCGGCGAACGGCTGCAACTGGATTCAGGAACCTTGACGCCGCTGCTCAAACGCCTGGAAGCAGCAGGTCTCGTCCTGCGCACTCGCCGCCCCAGTGACGAGCGCAGCGTGGATATCCGTTTGACCGCTGAAGGTCAGGCACTGCGAACACAGGCCGCGGCCATCCCCGAACGACTGCTTTGCCATACCGACCTCATTCCTGAGGAACTATTCCGTCTGCGCGATGAACTAAAAGCGTTGACGGCCAGGCTGACCGTTTCCATCCCCACCCAAGGAGAGACACCATGAGCGTTAGCAAGATCCTGTATACCGCCACCGCCACCGCGAAAGGTGGCCGTGAAGGCCATATCCACAGCAGCGATGGCGTGCTGGATTTCGATCTGAAGGTGCCGAAGGAACTCGGCGGCCCGGGCGGTACCGGCAGCAATCCCGAGCAGCTCTTCGCCGCCGGCTACGCGGCCTGCTTCGAAGGTGCGGTGCGTTTCGTGGCGCGCGAGCGGAAGGTCACGATCACCGAGGCGTCGGTCACCGGCCATGTCGGCATCGGCCCGCGCGAGCCGACCGGCTTCGGCATCGCCGTGAAGCTCGAAGTCAGCCTGCCGGGCATCGACCGCGCGGTCGCCCAGGACCTGGTCGACACGGCGCATCGCGACATCTGCCCGTACTCGCATGCCACGCGCGGCAATGTCGATGTAGAGATCGTGTTGCTGTAATTCGTGAAGCCGGTCGCGAGCGCTTTACTCGCGACCGGTTACCCAAAAGCGCGGCTTGCCGTCAGTGGGCTGCCTTGCCGTCCGGATGCGCGTGTCCGTGCTCGATTTCCTCGGCACTGGCCTCGCGCACATCGGCTACTTCGACGTTGAAGACCAGGGTCTTGCCGGCCATCGGGTGATTGAGGTCCACGTCGACCGTGCTCATGCCGACCTTCTGCACCACCACGACGCGCTGACCGCCTTCCTTCAACGACAGCACCGTGGTCATGCCCGGCTTCAGCTTCGCGCCGTTGCGAAAATATTTCTTCGGCACGCGCTGGGTCATGTTTTCCTGGCGCTGGCCGTAGCCCTGCTCGGGGGAAATCTCCACCTCGAACGTATCGCCGTTGGTCTTGCCTTCCAGCCCGGCTTCCAGGCCCGGGATCAGCTGGCCGTGGCCGAGCAGGATCCACAACGCCTCGCCGTTATCGCGGGAACTCTCTACCTGCGCGCCGTCGACCTGGAGCGTGTAGTGGAAACTGATGACCTTGTCCTTGCCAGCCTGCATGACCGTCTCTCGGGAAATTCAAAGGCGGGATGGTAGCGGATTTGCGAACAGGCAACGAATCTCTCACAAGTCGACCACGCCCGCCGCATACACTGCCCGGACCGCGCAAGGGGCGCGGCAGATGCCTTACCAACAACGGAGGACTCATGAAGCACTCGCGTTTGTTCATTTCCCTGGCGGCCGCCACCGCACTGGCCGGCGCCGGACAGGTCTTCGCCGGGGAGGCCCGGCCACAGGCCGCCCCAACCTCCCCGACCGCGGCCAGCGCGGACGAGGGCGCACCGGATTTCAATACGCTCGATACCCAGCATCGCGGTTATATCGTCCGTGCCGATATTCCCAAGGACGTGCCCGCGCTCAAGCAGCTCCGCGCGCATTTCAATGAAGCCGACCTCAATCACGACGGCCATGTCTCGGGCGCCGAATACAACTCTTACGTGACCACCGTCCCGGCGGGCCAGCACAAGCAATAAGCCGTGACATCCGGCCAGGGATGGCCTACCCGCCCCCGTGGCGCCATGGAGAGACGCTACTTATGATCGATCGCCGAGCCCGCAAGGACATCGCCGCCCGCTTCGACAACCCACTCTTGCGTGTCTATATCGCCGGCAAGCTGGCCTCCGATCCGCTTTACGAGGCGGCGACCGCGATCGTCAGGGAAAAGCCGCTTCCCGTACTGGACATCGGCTGCGGCATCGGCCTGCTCGGCCATTTCCTGCATGCGGCCGGGACCGGTTGCCGCTACACCGGCGTCGACCACGACCTGCGCAAGATCGAAGCCGGTCGCATCGCGCTGCGCCGCGCGCAGCTGGACCGGTCGATGGACCTGATCCACGCGGACGCGGCGGCCATCGCCCCGACCAAGGGGCATGTCGCCCTGCTCGATGTCCTCCATTACCTGCCGGCGGCCCGGCAGTCGGAACTGCTGGCGACGGCGGCTTCCCACCTCGCGCCCGGCGGCAGCCTGATCCTGCGTAACGTCGTCCGCGAGGCGAACTGGCGATTCCGGGTGACGGTCGCCGAGGAAATCTGGCTGAAGGTCTCTGGCCTGATCCGGGGCGGCGCCCAGTACTTCCCGGACGCCGACGATATCCGCCGCCCCCTGGAAGCCGCGGGATTGACCGTGGCCATGCGCCGGCTGCACGGAAGGACACCGTTCAACAGTTACCTGATCGTCGCCCAACGGGCGATGTAAACGCTTCCAAAACGTCCATCGTACGGAGGTGAGGGAATTCTGCTATGCTCTTCGGGCTCGTAGATGCCCCGACTCCCTTGCGGACCTTCGGCGATGGACTTGTCCTCGCCTGATCCCCCACCCCCGGTCGCACACACGACACCGACCAGCCGCCCCATTGGTGTGCGGTCGCCCATTGATTGCTCGAGCGCGGTTTCAGGGAACGCTCCGGGTTGAGTTTCAGGAGTTCCTCCATGTCTTTCGAATCGCTGGGCCTTGCGCCCGCGTTGCTGCGTGCGTTGTCCGAGCACGGGTACGACACCCCCACCCCCATCCAGGCCGCTGCCATCCCCCAGGTACTGGCCGGCCACGACATCATGGCCGCCGCACAGACCGGCACCGGCAAGACCGCCGCGTTCGCGCTGCCATTGCTGCAGAAGCTTGCCGAGAATTACGAGCGTCCCGAAGGCCGCCGTCCGATCCGCGCGCTCATCCTCACCCCGACCCGCGAACTCGCCGCACAGGTCGAGGAAAGCATCCGTGATTACGGCAAGCACCTGCGCCTGACCAGCACCGTCATCTTTGGCGGCGTCGGCATGGGCGGCCAGTTGCAGGCGCTGCGTCGCGGCATCGATATCGTCGTCGCCACACCGGGACGCCTGATCGACCATATGCAGCAGCGCTCGATCGACCTGTCCAAGGTCGAGGTGCTGGTGCTCGACGAGGCCGACCGCATGCTCGACATGGGCTTCCTGCCCGCGTTGAAGCGCATCCTCGCCGCCGTGCCGCAGAAGCGCCAGACCCTGCTGTTCTCGGCAACGTTCGCCAACGAGATCAAGGCGCTCGCCCAGCAGTTCATGCGCTCGCCGAAGGAAATCTCGGTGTCGCCGGCCAATACCGTCGCCAACACCGTGACCCACGTCGTCCATCCGGTCGACGCGTCGCGCAAGCGTGACCTGTTGCTGCACATCCTGTCCGCCGACAGCCGTCGGCAGACCCTGGTGTTCAGCCGCACCAAGCACGGCGCCGACAAGCTGGTCCGTCACCTGGAAACCTCCGGCCTGCGCGCCGCGGCGATCCACGGCAACAAGAGCCAGAACGCGCGTACGCGTGCACTGAGCGACTTCAAGACCGGTCGCGTCACCGTGCTGGTGGCCACCGATATCGCCGCGCGCGGTATCGATATCGACCAGCTGCCGGTGGTGATCAACTTCGACCTGCCGATGGTCGCCGAAGACTACGTGCACCGCATCGGCCGCACCGGCCGCGCGGGTTCCGAAGGCCAGGCGATCTCGCTGGTCAGCCATGACGAGTCCGGCCTGCTGCGCGACATCGGTCGCCTGCTCAAGCAGGACATCAACGTGACCAATATCGCCGGTTACGAGCCCAGCCACCCGCTGCGCATGGATGCCGGCGCGCCGCGTCCGAAGCAGGGCGGCGGCGGTGGCCAGCGCCAGCCGCAGCAGCCACGCCAGGGCGGCCCGCGTCCGCCGTCGCACCGCCCGCATGGCCACGCCAGTGCGAGCACCGGCGAAGGCACCGGCAACCACAAGCGTCGTCGCCAGAGCCGCGGCCCGGCCAGCAACAAGGCTTGACCCTCGCGGAATGCCGGTATCTCCGGCATTCCGACGAAAGGACTAGCGCGCATGTCGGATGGCATGCGCGCTTTTTTTTGCCCAACATGCCTCGCTTCCCAAACGGAAAGCCGACACATGATGTCACTGAAAACCCTGCCGATCACCGTGCTCCGCGTCGCTTTCGGCGCGCTGTTCGCTTTTTCCGGCGCCAACGACCTGCTGCATTTCTGGCAGCCGCCCGTGCCGACCACCGCGGCCTCGCAGGCCTTTATCGGCGGACTGGCAGCCAGCGGCTTCATCCTGCCCGTGTTGGGCGTGGTCTTCCTGCTGGCCGGCGTCGCCCTGATCCTCAACCGTTGCAGCGCTGCCGCGCTCGTTGCACTGGCCGCGCCGGTCGTGGCGATTTTCGGTTATCACGCCTTCGCCGAAGGCCATGTCTTCAGCATCGGCACGATCGTGCTTGCGGCATACCTGCTGCTGATCTGGGACAGCCGTACACAGTGGCGCGGACTGTTCGCCACCCGCGCACCGGTCGACGGCCTCAGCCGAGTGGGTTGATCTTCGCGGTAAGGATGTGGTCTTCCCACACGCCGGCGATTTTCAGGTAACGCTTCGCCTGCCCTTCGCGCTCGAAACCGAGCCGCTCGAGCAGGCGACCGCTGCGTTCGTTACGTGGCATGTAATTGGCCATCACCCGGTGCAGGCCCAGCGGCCCGAAGGCGTGGCCGATCAGCGCCTCGAGCGCTTCGTGCATCAGCCCCTTGCCCTGGTGCCGCGCGGCGACGCCGTAACCAAGATGGCAGGCCTGGAAGATGCCGCGCACGATATTGGCCAGGTTCGCGCTGCCGAGCATCTCGTCCTCGCCCGGTGTGAGCACGGCGAACGGATATGCGCGATCGCCGCGCGCGGCTTCGAGCGCGGCGGCGAGCGTGTCCTGGCAGGCGGCGTGCGTGTAGTACGACGGTTCGCGTAGCGGCTCCCAGGGATCGAGATGCTCGCGGTTCTCATCGCGATAGCGCAACAGCAATCCGGCCTCGTCCGCGCGAAGCAAACGGACGACGGTGCGCGACGTGCGCAATCGTGTCGGCGGATACATGCTCAGCCCAGCGCGTGCGCGTGATGGCGCAGGTGGTCCTCGACAAAGGTCTGGATGAAATAATAGCTGTGGTCGTATCCGGGCTGGCGGCGCAGGGTCAGCGACTGGCCGGCCTCGGCGCAGGCAACTTCGAACAACTCGGGCTTGAGCTGGTTGACGAGAAAACCATCGGCCTCGCCCTGGTCGATCAGGATCGTGCCGGGAAAGGGCCGGCGACGTACCAGTTCACTGGCGTCGTGCCCGGCCCAGGCCTTGCGGTCGTCACCGAGATAGCGCGAGAAGGCTTTCTCGCCCCACGGTACCCGGCTCGGTGCGACGATGGGCGCGAAGGCGGACACCGAGCGATAACGCTCAGGATGCTTCAACGCGATGGTCAGCGCGCCATGGCCGCCCATCGAATGGCCGAAGATACCCGTGCGCGTCGTGTCAACCGCGAACGTCCCGGCCACCAGGGCCGGCAACTCATCGACCACATAGCTGTACATGCGAAAGCGCGTCGACCATGGCGCCACGGTCGCGTCGAGATAGAACCCCGCGCCCTCGCCGAACTCCCAGTCGCCGGTGGCACCGTCGAAGCCGGTCTGCCTTGGGCTGGTATCGGGCATGACCAGGGCAAGACCGAGCTCCGAAGCCATCCGCTGCGCGCCGGCCTTGATCGTGAAGGTCTCTTCGGTGCAGGTCAGGCCGGCCAGCCAGTAAAGCACCGGGACCTTGCCGTTCGCCGCCTGCGGGGGCGTATAGACGGCGAAACGCATATCGCCACCGCAGACCGCCGAAGCGTGCTTGTAGAAGCCCTGGGTGCCGCCGAAGCAGCGCTGTTCCGACAGTGTCTCGATCACGCTCATGTCCGCTCCCGTTTTGGCCGCATGCGCAGATAACCCCCGAGTCTAACCCGCAGCCAACCGTAGTTGCGTGTTTATCGGGCGTCAGGGGCCAGTCACTGCTAGAATATCGCTCCCGCCTGGCGTAACGTCGCCGGCGTGCCCCGCTTTGAGGTCGCCATGTCATCCCCCGATTCCGATTCCGCTCCGGTTAGCCCCGGTTTCAGCGAGCTTGCCCTCGACGCCAACGTCCTGCGCGTGCTTGCCGAAGTAGGCTACGAAGTCCCCTCGCCGATCCAGGCCGCGACCATTCCGCCGCTGCTCGAGGGTCGCGACGTCATCGGCCAGGCGCAGACCGGCACCGGCAAGACCGCCGCCTTCGCGCTACCCGTGCTGTCGCGCATCACCATGCGTCCGGGCAAGCCGCAGGCCCTGGTCCTCGCGCCGACCCGCGAACTGGCCATCCAGGTCGCCGAGGCCTTCCAGAAATACGCCACCTACCTGCCCGGCTTCCAGGTCCTGCCGATCTACGGTGGCCAGAGCTACGGTCCGCAGCTGCAGGGCCTCAAGCGCGGCGCCCAGGTCATCGTCGGCACGCCGGGCCGGGTCATCGACCATCTGGACAAGGGCACGCTGGATCTTTCCGAGCTCCGTTTCGTCGTCCTCGACGAGGCCGACGAGATGCTGCGCATGGGCTTTATCGACGACGTCGAGAAGCTGCTGCAGGCGACCCCGAAGGAGCGCCAGGTCGCCCTGTTCTCGGCAACCATGCCGGCGCAGATCCGGCGCATCGCGCAGACCTACCTGAAGGATCCGGTCGAGGTCACGATCAAGAACAAGACCACCACCGCGGCGAATATCCGCCAGCGCTACTGGTGGGTCAGCGGCATCCACAAACTCGATGCGCTCACGCGCATCCTCGAGGCGGAAAGCTTCGACGCGATGATCGTCTTCGCGCGTACCAAGCAGGCGACCGACGAACTGGCCGGCAAGCTGCAGGCGCGCGGGTTCGCCGCCGCCGCGATCAACGGCGACATCGCCCAGGCGCAGCGCGAGCGCGTGATCCAGCAGCTCAAGGAAGGCAAGCTCGATATCCTGGTGGCTACCGATGTCGCCGCCCGCGGCCTGGACGTCGATCGCATCAGCCACGTGCTGAACTACGACATCCCGCACGACACCGAATCCTACGTGCACCGCATCGGCCGTACCGGCCGTGCCGGTCGCAGTGGCGAGGCGATCCTGTTCGTCACCCCGCGTGAGCGCAACCTGCTGCGTGCGATCGAGCGCGCCACGCGCCAGCCGATCGAGCAGATGCAGTTGCCGACGGTCGAGGCGGTCAACGACACCCGCGTGAACAAGTTCAACCAGAAGATCAGCGAGACGCTGGCCGGTGGCGACCTTAGTTTTTACCAGCAGCTGATCGAGAAATTCGAGCAGGCGCACAACGTGCCGGCGGTCGAGATCGCCGCCGCCCTGGCCAGCATCGCCCAGGGCAGCACGCCGCTGCTGCTCGCGCCGCCGCCGAAGCAGCGCGAATACACCGAGCAGCGCCCGCCGCGCGAGTTCGAACAGCGCGAGCGTCGTCCGCAAAGCGAGGGAGAAGGTTCGCAGGACCGTCGTCCGCCGCGTCGTGACGAAAGCTTCGGCGACCGTCGCCCGCCGCGCGAAAGCGGCACGCGACCGATGCGCGCGCACGTCACCGAGCACGGCAAGCGCACCTATCGTCTCGAGGTCGGCCATGAGCACGGCGTCAAGCCGGGCAACATCATCGGCGCGATCGCCAACGAGGGTGGCATCGAGGCGCAGTTCATCGGCCGCGTCAGCATCCGCGGCGAACACAGCCTGATCGACCTGCCCGAGGGCATGCCGACCGAGGTCTTCCAGCACCTGAAGAAGGTCTGGGTCACCGGCCAGCAGCTGCGTATCAGCGAATGGGACGGCAAGGAAAGCGAGGCCTCCTCCGAGGCACCGCGCTCCGCACCGCCGTCACGACCGCCGAACAAGTTCCGCCCGGCCGGCCCCCGGCCGCCTACCGGCGACAAGCCGCCGCGGCGTAAATAAGCCAACGAAAAAAGCCGCCTTGAAGGCGGCTTTTTTTATCGCGACGACCACCTCATCGCATGGGGTCCTGGCGAGGAACGCATCGCTTATGCTTGCAGCCAATCCCCGGGCCGTAACGCTGGAAGACCATGTGCCGTCCGCGCCCGATCGCACTGCGGACTCGGTTCGCCATGCTCCCAGGCCGGACCGAGGTCGCGGCAAGGCGACGGACGAACGGCATAAATCCCGCACGAGGCATCTTTGCCGACCTGACCCAGCAGCGAAAGACACCGCGGCTTCGCCTGCTCCGTGCCATGCATCGCCACGCGATGCGGATCGAGTTTCACGGTGAACGCCGACGGCACGACACCCCCCTCCTCCGGCGCGGCCTCGAACCAATGAAAAGCCACGCGGAAATGGGCGCAACAGGCGCCGCAACGAAGACAGGGATGAATCATCAGGATCTAGGGTGTACCCACGAAGGTATTGCATCGGGCGATATCGCCGCTGTCGAACCCGGTCTTGAACCACTTTACACGCTGCGCCGAGGTGCCATGGGTAAACGAGTCGGGCACGACGCGACCTTGCGCCTGCTGCTGCAAGGCATCGTCGCCGATCGCCGTCGCCGCGTTCATGGCCGCCTCGATATCGCCGGGCTGCAACCATTGCTGGCGCTGCTGCGAGCTGTTCGCCCAGACACCGGCGAAGCAATCGGCCTGTAGTTCCTGGCGCACGGAGAGGCCATCGGCGCCTTCCATGCGTCCGCCACGGCGACGTGCCTGGTCGACCTGGTCGAAGACACCAATCAGTTTCTGCACATGGTGGCCGACCTCGTGCGCGATCACGTAGGCGCGGGCGAAGTCGCCGGCGGCGTGGAAGCGGGTCTGCATTTCCTGGAAGAAGCCAAGGTCCAGGTACACCTTCTGGTCGCCGGGACAGTAGAACGGCCCGACCGCTGACGACGCCGAACCGCAGGCCGTACGCACGCCGTTCTGGAACAGCACCAGCTTCGGCTCGACGTACTGCCGACCGCTGCGCGCGAAGATCTCGTGCCAGGTCACCTCGGTCTCGCCAAGGATCGCGCGGACGAAGTCGACCTGCTCGTTGCTGGCCTGGGCCGGTCGCGTCTGCTGCGTGGCCTGCTGCGGCGCGCCGCCGTCCTGGCTGAGCAAGGCAGTCGGATCCTTGAAGAAGACCAGGCCGAGGATGGCCAGGATGATGATGCCGCCGATACCCATGCCGCGGCCGCCGAACCCACCGCCACCACCACCGCCGGATCCGGCGTCGACCACGTTGTCGCTTCTGCGTCCCTTTTGCCAGAGCATGCGCGTCCCCCGGTTGATGAGCCTGCGCCGCGACGATAACGCGTCGCCCCTACGCTGTCATGCCCGCGATGACGTTAAAGTAGCTCCCGACCTCATTCCCCGGACCCGCCATGCTCAACCAGTTGCCCGCGCTCGTGACCCTGCTGACCTTGCTCCTCCTGCTGGGCACCCTCTGGCTGGTCGGCCGTGCGCGGACGAAGTACGGCATCCACGCACCGGCGATCGGCGGCCATCCGGCCTTCGAGCGCGCCTGGCGGGTGCAGATGAACACGCTCGAATCGACCCTGATGTTCATTCCAGCGCTATGGCTCGCCGCGCAGTACGCCGACCCGGTCTGGGCAGGGATCGCCGGACTGGTCTGGCTACTGGCGCGGGTCTGGTATGCGGCGGCCTATGCGCGCGACGCCGCCCGGCGTGGCCCGGCCTTCATCCTCGGCATGGTGGCCTGGGCCGTCCTGATGGGGATGGCCTCGATCGGCGTCATCCGCGCCATGATTCAAAGCGCCTAGGCGTTCGCCACCAAGGCCCAGACCCGGTGCGGCACACGCATCGGCTGTTCGCCATGCTTCGCGGCCAGGAGCGTCGCCAGTTCGTCGTCGAAGCGTTTGATCGCTTCCGGATCCAGTGAGGCACCGACACCCGCGCTGGCGCGGATCCGCCCCCGCCAGTCCTCATGACTGTAGGGCACATCCAGATCGAAGGAGAACGTGCGCAACGCGGTGAATCCGGCCTCGCGTACATCCTTCAGCCAGGCCGGATAAAGACCACTGCCGCCACCCATCTTCCAGCCGGGATTCCAGGCATGGATCAGCGACTCGGTGTCCTCGACCATATTGCCGGCCAACGGCAGCCAGTCGAAATGCGCGATCACCAGCCGACCGCCTGGCACCAGCCAGTTCCGCGCGCGACGTGCTGCTTCGGGCCGTTCGAACCAGTGCCAGCACTGGCCGGCAACCACCACTTCGAAACTTTCCGGGGTGAAATGCGCGTCCTCGACGCGACTGACGACCTGGAGCACCTCGACGCCGGCCTGCGCATCGAGGTCGCGCGCCTGCGCCAGCAGTTCGGCGGAGGGATCGAGCGCGGTCACCCGGCAGCCACGCAGCGCCAACCCGCGCGCCACCGTGCCGGTGCCGCTGCCGAGGTCCAGCACGCGGTCGCCGGGTTTTACCTCGTCGCGCAACAGCCGTTCGAAAAAGGCATCGGGGAAACCCGCGCGATGCCGCGCATAATCCGCCGCGGTACGGCCGAAATCGATGGTCATGACAACCTCATGCGTCGATGGTTACTCGTCGTTCTCCCGCGCCCATACGCGGACACGCTGGATACGCGCGCCATCCATGGCGGTCACTTCGAAATGCAGGGCATCGCTGTCGAACCGGTCGCCGACACTGGGCAGGCGACCGAGCCGTTGCAGGACGAAACCGGCCAGGGTGGAGAAATTGCCATCCCCGGGCAGGCGCTGGCCGAGCAGGTGCTCGACACGGCGCACATCCAGGCTGGCATCCAGCAGCCAGGCGCCATCCGGTTCGCTGACCGCGGCCGGATCGCCCTCGCCTCCATCATCGGGGAAATCGCCCGCGATCACTTCGAGTACATCGGCCGGCGTGACAAGGCCGAGGATGCTGCCGTATTCATCGACCACCAGGGCGATCTGCAGCGGCGCGCGACGGAATTCGTCGATCAGGCGCAGCACGCTCAGTGACTCGAGCACGGTAATGGGTTTGCGCACCACGGCGGTCAGGTCGATGCGGTCGTGCTCGAGCAGGCTGGCCAGCAGGTCGCGCGACGAAGCCACGCCGATCAGGTCGTCCAGGTCGCCGCGGGCGACCGGAATCCAGTGATGGACCGACTCGCGCGCCTCGGCGCGCAAGGTTTCCGCGTCCTCGTCCGGATCCAGCCAGACGATCTCGGTGCGCGGCGTCATGATCGAACGTACCGGACGCTGCGACAGGTCGAGCACGCCCTGGACCATGGCCAGTTCGTCCTTGCCGAAGACCGTCGTCTCCGTCGGCTTGGCTTCGGCGCCCTTGGGGTTTTCGTTTTCATCCTCGCCGGCACCCAGCAGGCGCAGCACGGCCTTGGCGGTACGATCGCGCATGCTGCGCGCGCCGCCGAGCAGGCTGCGCCGACGGTTGCGGCGCATGGTCTGGTTGAACGCCTCGATCATGATCGAGAAGCCGATCGCGGCGTACAGGTAACCCTTCGGGATATGGAAACCGAAGCCCTCGGCGATCAGGCTGAAGCCGATCATCAGCAGGAAGCTCAGGCAAAGGATCACCACCGTCGGTCGCGCGTTGACGAAGGTGGTGAGCGGCTTGCTCGCGCTGATCATCAGGATCATCGCCACGACGACGCCGATCATCATGATGCTCAGGTGATCGACCATGCCGACCGCGGTGATCACCGAATCGAGCGAGAACACCGCATCGAGCACGACGATCTGGGTGACGACCAGCCAGAACGCCGCTCGGCGACCATTCTTGCCGTCGTCCTCGTCGCCGGCCTCGAGCCGTTCGTGCAACTCGAGCGTAGCCTTGAACAGCAGGAAGGCACCGCCGAACAGCAGGATCAGGTCGCGCCAGGACAGGCCGAAGCCGTTCCAGTCGAACAGGGGCTGGGTCAACGTCACCAGCCAGGACATCGCCGCCAGCAGACCGAGGCGCATCAGCAAGGCGAGGCCAAGGCCAAGCAGGCGGGCGTGGTCGCGCTGCTTCGGCGGCAGCTTGTCGGCGAGGATCGCGACAAAAACGAGGTTGTCGATGCCGAGAACGATCTCGAGCACGATCAGGGTAAGAAGCCCGGCCCAGGCGGCGGGATCGGCTAACCAGTCGAGAACGAACATGGGCGGCGCCGGGGCGCCAGGTTTCCTCCATCGCAGAGGTCGCCACTATACATGCGTCGCCGCCCCGGCCATGCCGAAAGGCACCATTGCGGGTGTACGGGACGGTCGGCTACGGTGGATCCAACTCCCGCCGCCGTAGCTCATGGACAATCCCGAAAACGCGCTCTTCCCCGCACCGGCCGCCGACGTTCCCGACCCGGAACGGACCGCCCCCGGCGTGATCGAAACGGTCGGCACGATCCTTTTCTATTTCTTGTTGCAGGCCCTGGTCAGCACCGCGCTGGCCTGGCTGCTGGCCTGGCACTACGCGCCCGCCGGCAGCCTGCCCGGGATGGCCGAGATCCGCTCGACCATGGCCCGGCCGAATGTCACGGTCGCTGTCATCATCGGCACCCTGTTCGGTGCCGCGCTTGGCACCCTGGCCACGATCCGCTGGCGCTGGCGGCCCTGGCTCGATGTGTCGCTGCCGCCTGGCCTCGGCCTGACCGGGACGAACCCCGTGCTGATCCTGGTCGGCCTCGCGGTCGGCCTGATGACCCCGCTGGCCGGGGGCGCCTTGACCAAGCTGCTGGCCGGCGACCATGACGTCAGCCAGACGGTGACCGAGATCGCCGAGGGCTCGTCGGTCGGCATGCGCGTGCTGCTGGTCGTCGCGGTGGTCACCATCGGCCCCTTCGTCGAGGAGGTGCTGTTTCGCGGCGCGCTGTTCTCCGCGTTGCGCCGCTGGGTATCCCCGGCATGGACGATCGCGATCGTCGCCGCCGCCTTCGCCCTGGTCCACCTTCCCGACCTGCACTGGCAGTGGTACGCGCTGCCGAACCTCGCCCTGATCGGCGCCATGTGTGCGTGGCTGCGGGTGATCAGCGGCTCGCTATGGCCGGCGGTCGCCGCGCACGCGGCGAACAACCTGCTGGCGACCATCGCCTGGTTCATGGCAAGCCACGCCAACTGATCAGAATGGCGGCAACTGGGCGCGTTCCAGCGCGGATACATGACGCTCCAGCCGCGGCCCGAGATAGCAATGCGAGCCGCAGGACAGCAGGCCCGCCTCGCGGAAGGCCGACAGGTACCAGGCCGGCTTGCGCGCCATGAAGCCCACCCGGTCGCCGGCAACGTCATCGTCGCTGGTGAACACTTCCAGGAAGGCGATGCCTTCAAGCATCTCGCCGATACCGGTCAGGCCGGCGCGGATCTCCGCCGGCTTGAGGTAATGCAGCACATCGGTGCAGACGATCAGGTCGAAGCGATCGTCGAAACGCAGCTCAGCAAGCTGGCCGAAGCGCGCCAGGCCGATATTGCGGGTCCGGCCGTAACGGGCGACCGCGTATTCGCTGGCATCGAGCCCACGATAATCCACCCGCGGACGCAAGGCACGCAGTGGCGCCAGCCAGGTGCCCTCGCCGCAACCGACATCGAGAACGTTGTGCAAAGGCCGGCCAAGGTAGTACTCGGCCTGGGCGACCACCATCGCCACCTTGCGCTTCAGTTCGGCCGGCGAGCCAACCGCATGCGCGGGGGCGCGGTACCACTTGTCGAAATAGGCGCGATCGTAGGTCTTGGTCATGACGCCATGATAGCGGTCTACACGCAGTGAGCCCCTGGTCCATTCCATGCAGGCGCGGAATAGACCCGGGGCTCACCTTGGGCATACATCGGCGGCGCGAGCATGGCGGCCTGCCCCGGAGGACAATGCCATGCCCATGATCCGTCTCCTGCTGACCGGTTCGCGCGACAACGCCGACACGGTGATCAACGCGCTGCACGGCATCGAGGATGTCGAGCACGTCGAGGAAGTCGACGATCTCACACCACAAATGCGCGACGATTCCAGTTCCAGCGAACTGACCGACGACGATGGCCCCGGCATCTATTACATCGAAGTCGACACGCCCAACGAACGCGTTGCCGACACGGTGAAACTGGTCGCCGAAGCCACCGCGATGAACCTCGAGGCCGCCGTCGAATTCGTCGACAACTTCTGAATTCACGCAAGTTCTTGCGCGCGCGATGAACGGTACGCAACGCATTCACGAAGGTTGAACCAGCCGCCAGGCAACGCCGCCTAAACTCCGGGCTACTGTCCCGCGCCGGAGTACGCATGCCGCCACGCTTTCCCGCTCTCGCGCTTGTCCTCGCTTTTGTCGCCGCCCCGCTGCACGCCCGCGATACCGAACCGCTGACACGCGACGATGTCGGCTGGCTTGGACGCGTCGGCTTCGGCGTCGACAGCGCCACCGTGGCGCGCTATCGCGAACTGGGCCGGCGCCGTTTCCTCGACGAGCAATTGCAGCCCGGCAATACCGCGCTGCCAGCGGACGTACGCGCACAACTGGACAGCTTCGAGGCGATCCATACGCCGTTGCCCACCCTGGTCAGCCAGTATCGCGACGAAGCGAAGCGGATCCGCGAGATGCCGGCCGGCGACGACCAGGTCGCGGCGAAAAAAGCATTGCAGCAATCCGGTAACGACCTGGCCCGGCAGGCCCAGTCGGCTGAACTGCTGCAAGCCATTTATGGCGAGGATCAGTTGCGCGAACAGATGGTCTGGTTCTGGCTGAATCATTTCAGTGTCTTCGCCAACAAGGGACGCGTGCGCTGGCTGGCCGGCGACTATGCGGAAAACACCATCCGTCCCCACGCGCTGGGGAAATTCCGCGACCTGGTCATGGCGACACTGAAGAGCCCGGCGATGCTCGAGTTCCTCGACAATGCGCAGAACGCCAGGGGCCACGTCAACGAGAACTACGCGCGCGAACTGATGGAGCTGCACACGCTCGGCGTCGGCAGCGGTTACTCGCAACAGGACGTCCAGCAACTGGCCCTGATCCTGACCGGGGTCGGCGTCGACTTCGACGATGCGCCGCGCAAGCTGAAACCCGAATGGCAGGCGCTATACGTGCGCGAGGGCGTCTTCGAGTTCAACCCGGCACGCCACGATTTCAGCGACAAGGTCCTGCTCGGCACAAAGATTCCGGGCGGCGGTTTCGACGAGGTCGAGAAAGCGGTCGACCTGATCGTGAAACAACCGGCCTGCGCCACCTTCGTCTCGACCCAGCTGGCACGCTACTTCGTCGGCGACAAACCGCCGCCAACGCTGATCGAGCATATGGCGAAGACTTTCCGCCGCAGCGACGGCGATATCGCCGCCGTATTGAAGACCTTGTTCACCTCGCGCGAGCTGGCCGACAGCTACGGCAAGAAGTTCAAGGACCCCACGCAGTTCCTGGTGTCCTCGATGCGCCTCGCTTATGACGGTGCGCCCATCGCCAACCCGAAGCCACTGGTGAACTGGATCAATGCCCTCGGCCAGGCACCCTTCGGTCGGCTCACACCTGACGGCTGGCCACTGGACGATGCCTCGTGGAGCAGTTCCGGCCAGCTCAGCCGGCGCTTCGAAATCGCCCGCTCGATCGGCAACGGCACCAACCGCCTGTTCGACCTCGACGACGGCGGCAAGCGGCAACGGCCGGGCTTCCCGCAACTGGCCTCGCGCACCTATTACGACGCGGTCGAACCCTTCCTCGGCACGAAGACCCGCGAAGGCCTGGCCAAGGCCATCTCGGTGCAGGAATGGAACACCTTCCTGCTTGCCTCACCCGATTTCAATTACCGCTGATCTGGAGAACCACGTGATCAACCGTCGCCAGTTCCTGCGCGCCACCGCCGCCCTGCCCCTGCTCGGTTTCGCCGGCCAGCTGTTCGCCGCGCCGCCTTCCTCGCCGCGTTTCCTGCTGGTCTTCCTGCGTGGCGGCTACGACTGCAACAATCTGCTGGTGCCCTACGCCAGCGATTTCTACTACGAGTCGCGCCCGTCCATCGCCATCGCGCGACCGGATCCCAACGACGACAAGAGCGCACGGCGGCTGGACGCGCAATGGGGCATGAGCCCGGTCGTCAGCGGCTCGCTCGGGCCGCTATGGGATCGTCGCCAGCTGGCCTTCGTCCCCTTCGCCGGCACCGACGACCTGTCACGCAGCCACTTCGAGACCCAGGACAACATTGAATCGGGTGAAGCGGGCGACCAGCGGCGCGACTACGATTCCGGCTTCATGGCCCGGCTCTCGACCGTGCTGCGCGGCGCGCCGCCGATCGCCTTCACCGATGCGCTGCCGCTGAGCTTCCACGGCGGCGGCGATATTCCGAACATCTCGCTGAAGGGCACGAGCAAGCCAGTCTTTGACGAACGGCAATCGGCCATCCTCGCCGATATGTACCAGGGCACCACCCTGCACGCGGCCGCCACCGATGGACTGGAGCTGCGCCAGCAGGTTGCCAAGGACCTGCAGCAGGAAATGACCGCCTCCGCCCGCGGCGCGGTCAGCGCGAAGAATTTCGCCGCGCAGACCGAACGCATGGCCACGTTGATGCGCGACCGCTTCCGCCTCGGCTTCGTCGATGTCGGCGGCTGGGATACCCACGTCAACCAGGGCGGTGCCAATGGCCAGCTGGCCAATAACCTCGATAACCTCGGCCAGGGCCTGGCCGCCTATGCCGACGCACTCGGCGACGAGTGGAACAACACCGTCGTCGTGGTCGTCTCCGAGTTTGGCCGCACCTTCCGCGAGAACGGCAACAAGGGTACCGACCATGGCCATGGCACGGTCTACTGGGTGCTTGGCGGCAAGATCAATGGTGGCCGTGTCGCCGGGGAGCAGGTCGCGGTCAATGCCGGCAGCCTGCTGCAGAATCGCGATTACCCCGTATTGACCAACTACCGCGACATGCTCGGCGGCCTGCTTGGCCGCCTGTGGGGGCTGTCGCCCGGGGACCTGCAAAAGGTCTTCCCGGGCTCACATCCGCGCGATCTGCAACTGGTCTGATCGAGCCGGCCCGATCAGGCCTGCGCGGTCTTCACCAGCAGGTTCTTGGCGATCTGGCCATGCATATAGCCGAGTGCGCGGACCAGGTGAAGCGTCGCGAACAGCATCACCACACCGACGATGCAGAGCAGGAAGGCATCCGTCCAGGTCCCGTCGAACGTCCCGTTGCCCCAGTCGATATGCAGCCAGTAATGCCCGAGGACCGACTTGGCCAGCGGCGCGAAGATAAAGGCCAGCGACACCGACAACAGGGTGATCGCGATCGTGAAGTAAAAGATGCCCAGCGGCAGCATCAGGACCATGTAGAACAGGGTCGTCCAGGTGCGCCCATCGGCGAACATCTCGCCGATCCGTTTGAACAGGGTCAGGTCGCGTGAGGGATACGGCGGCCGGCGTGGCATGCGTACGCCAAGCATGGTCTCGACGATCCGCCCCTCCAGTAGCGACAGCGCACGCACCGTGCCGAAGAACAGCACGACGAAGGGAATGCCGATGATCAACACCGAAAATCCCGCCGACAGGCTGATCCCGGTCACCGCCCAGGTGAAGTAGAAGATGCCGGTGGCCAGCGCCAGCACCATGTAGAAGAGGGCGCCGTAGGTGCGTGAGTCCGCGGCCACACCGAAGAAACGTCCGAGCAGCGAACGCCGCGGCGGCGGCACCGGCGAACGCAGTGCGCGCTGGATCTTGATCTCCTGGTCGCGATACAGGTCGGCGACTTCGTCCGGCGCACCGTAACTGTTGACCACATGGTCGAGCATGTCCGCCTCGCTGCGGCCCGGCTGTTCGGCCAGTTCCGCGCGCAGGTGCTCCTCCGCGTCGTAGAGCGCGTCCTGCACCAGCGACGGATCGGCACCACGCAAGGCTTCGCGCAGCTGTTCGAGATATTGGGCGATCGTACGCGGCGAACTCATGACACCCCTCCTTCCAAGACGGAATCGACCGAATCGCGCGTGGCATTCCAGGCGTCGATCCATTCGGCCAGGACGCTGCGTCCCGGTTTGGTAATACGGTAATAACGGCGCGGCGGACCGCTGACCGAAGGCTCCACCTCGCTGGAAAGCAGCCCGGACCCCTCCAGGTTGCGCAACACCGGGTACAAGGCACTTTGCTTGCCCGCCAGCACGCCTTCCCCCAGCCCTTCCAGCCGCTTGGCGATCTGGTAGCCATACATCGGCTGCTTCGACTGCGCCAGCACCGCCAGCAGCACCAGCGAGACCGTCCCGGCCGAAAGCTCCTTCTGGAACTTCTTCAGATAAACGCCGATATCGTCCATGGCCTCACCTGCACTAAGGCATATGTTGGATTGAACGATAGTACTAAGTTCGTACTAGTACATGGGCCTGAAGTCATGGCTCGTCTGCTTGACTCCTTGCTGTACTGCGCTACGTCGCCAGGTCGGCGTCCGTTTAACGGGACCGCGTTCATCGCGCTTGATCCAGCTGTTTCCCAAACGAATTGCCGTGGCAGACTAACGGCGTTTCGCCCAAGCGGACGGCAATCCATGTTAGTTGTACGAACTGCACAGCCCGACGACGCCCACGCCGCCATCGATGTCGTGCGGCGTTCGATCACCGAGCTTTGCGTCGCTGACCATCACGGTGACCCGCCTACCCTTGCGCGATGGCTGGCGAACAAGACGCCGGCCGACTTTGTCTCGTGGCTTTCGAATCCGGATAACTTTTGTGTGGTTGCCGAGGACGACAACCCGCTGTCGGGCGTCGGACTCGTTCACCGTAGTGGCGAGATTCGCCTTTTCTATCTCGCGCCGGCGATGCAGCGCAAAGGGATAGGCACGGCGATCCATTCGGCTCTGCTGGAGAAAGCCAGGGCCTGGGGATTGCGAACGTTGCATCTGGAGAGCACGGCCTTGGCCTGCCCGTTTTATGAGGCGCTCGGTTACCGCGCTATGGGCCCGGCAAAGCCACGCTTCGGGCTGTTGTTGTGTTTTCCGTACGAGATGGGTCTTTAGGTTGATATGCCCGGCCCCGAAGGAGCAGCATCCATCGAAGGCGTTCGGCGAACGCCCAGGATGCGTGATCGGCACGCTATTTCGGGCAGGCGGCTCCCGTGTCGATCCACGCGGCGATCAGTTCACCGAAGCGCTCCTGGGTCCCTGGTGCGGGCTTGCGGCCCGGGCCCGGATGCCAGGCCCAGCCGACCAGGTCGTCCTTGGCCATATGCTCGTGGATCTTCTCCAGGCTCCGGTTGCCGTTGCGTTTGGGGTCCTTGACCTGGGTGCAGATGTCGCCGATGGATTTGCCCTGCCAGGCGAAGGCCACGGGTGCCAGGCCCCATAGCGGATGACCCGGGATCGAGGCGATCGACGATCCGGTATGCGTGATCACGTTTGCCGACTGGTGGCAGGTATTACAGGCGAGGCCGGGTGGTCCGTGGTCGCCGGCGGTGGCGTCGATCGGTGGTACGTGCGCATGCAGGTCGTCGCCCTGGGTGGGCGAGCGGGTGACCGGATGGCAGTTGAGGCAGCGCGGGTCCTGCAACACTTTCGCCGCTTCCGTGAACAAGGCGATCGAGCGTGCATCGCGGTCGGCGATGCCGGCGAAATCGGCGGGGCTTTTCAGGGTGGCCACGGTGCTCGCGGGCGCGGTATCGCGCGGACTGGCCGTAACCACGATGGCAAAGCCCAGCGCCAGACAAACGAGATAGCCGCGCATCACGCACCTCCCGGTGGGACCTGGTCGATCGGCAGACTGCGCCAGCGCTTTCCGGTGGCCACGAAGACCGCATTGGCCATGGCGGCGATGGCCGCCGTGGTGCCCGGTTCGCCGATGCCGCCAGGCGACTCGTTGCTTGGGACGATATACACCTCGATGCGCGGTGCCTCGTTGATGCGCATCACCGGGTAAGTATCGAAGTTGCCCTGCTGTACACGACCGCGGGCGATGGTGATGCGACCGTAAAGCACGGAGGTGAGGCCGAAAATCGCGCCGCCCTCGATCTGCGCGCGGACGATATCGGGGTTGACCGCGATGCCGGTATCGACCGCGCAGACGATGCGTTCAACGTGGATCTTGCCGGACGGCTCGACGCGTACCTGGGCGACCATGGCCAGGTGGCTTTCGAAGGCGGTGAACACCGCGACACCGCGACCGCTGCCTGGCGGCAAGGCTTCGCCCCAGCCTGATTTTTCAGCCGCGAGGTCGAGCACGGCACGCGGCCGCGGCGCCTTGGTCATCAGCGCGCGGCGATAGGCCACCGGATCCTGGCCGGCGCGGTGTGCCAGTTCGTCGATGACCGTCTCGGTGATGAAAACATTGCGCGTGGGACCGACGCCGCGCCAGTTGCCGGTGCCCATGCCGTTCGGCGCTTCGTTGCGCACGTAGTCGACGAGCACGTTGGGTATGTCGTAAGGGCCGAAGGCGCCGTCGACGATGTCCAGGTCGACGCCGTCCTTCTGATAGACCGGCAGGAAGCGCGCCATGATGTTCGGACCGACCACGCGATGCCGCCAGCTCACCGGCTGTCCCTTGGCATCCAGACCCACCCTGATCCGGCTGTGGTTATGGTATCGGTAGTAATCGTGTTGCATGTCCTCCTCGCGGCTCCAGGTGATCTTCACCGGGCCGTCGACCTGCCTGGCCAGGCGCGCGGCCTGCAGGACGTAATCGGTTTCCAGGCGCCGGCCGAAGCCGCCACCGAGGAAATAGTTGTGCATGACGACTTTGTCCAGCGGAAGGCCGGTACCTTCGGCAGCGGCCTTTTGCGCACGACCGAGGATCTGGCTGCCCAGCCACACATCACAGTGATCGCGGGTGACATGCAGGGTGCAACTGAGCGGCTCCATCGCTGCGTGGGCCAGCAGCGGAAGCTGGAAATCGGCATCGTAACGGCCCGCGGCCGAAGCTTCGGCCTTGTCCACATCGCCGGTCCGGGTGGACACGATGCCCTTGCGATCCAGTGCGGCATCGGCGGAGGCGACGAGGTCGGCGGTAGTGAGCGACGCATTCGCGCCCTCGTTCCAGGTCACCTTCAGCGCGGAGAGCCCCTTGCGCGCGGCCCAGGTATGGTCGGCGACGACCGCGACCGCATCGTCGATCCGCACGACCTGGCGCACGCCCTTCACCTTCATCGTTTCGGTGGCGTCGACGCTGCCGACCTTGCCGCCGAACACCGGACAGGCGGCGACCATGGCGTAGCGCACGCCCTCGGGACGGGCATCGATGCCGAAGATCGCCGTGCCATTGATCTTGGCCGGGGTATCGAGCCGCTTGATCGGCTTGCCGACCACGCGGTAGCTGCCCGGCTCCTTGAGCTTCGGCGCGACGGGTACCGGCTGGTGGGCCGCATCGTCGGCAAGCTCACCGTAACCGAGGCTGCGGCCTGACGCCGCATGGGCGACACGACCGTTGCTGGCTTCGCATGAGGACACAGGAACGTTCCAGCGACTTGCGGCGGCGCCAACCAGCATCATGCGTGCCGCGGCGCCGGCGGAGCGAAGCGTCAGCCAGGCACCGCGCAGCGATCCGGAGCCTCCGGTGATCTGTCCGCCGAACAACGGACTGGAGTACAGGCGCTCGTCGGCCGGTGCCGGCTCCAGGATCACGGTGCCCGGATCGACCTCCAGTTCCTCGGCGAGTATCTGGGCTTGCGAGGTGTAGGCGCCCTGCCCCATTTCGACATACGGCAGCAGGAGGGTGACGCGGCCGGCGCGATCGATCCGGATAAACGCGCTGGGTATGGGGGCGACCGGTGCCGCCGCCAGGGCGGCAGGCGCCAGCGGGAAACCAAGCAACAGGCCGCCGCCCGCGGCAGCCGATGCGATGAGGAAATGGCGTCGTGCGACGTCGACCCGGGTGGTCCTGAGTTCGGTCATGACACGGCTCCCTTTGCGACGCCCTGCCCGGCGAGGATCTTCGCGGCGAGATGGATGCCAGCCCGAATCCGCACGTAGGTGCCGCAGCGGCAGATATTGCCGGCCATCACCGCGTCGATATCGGCATCGTTGGGCCCGGGATTGGCAGCCAGCAGGGCCGCGGCCGACATCAGCTGGCCGGACTGGCAGTAGCCGCACTGGACGACATCGAGCTCACGCCAGGCCTGTTGGAGGGCGCGCCCGGTAGCGGTCGTGTGCAAGGCCTCGATCGTGGCGATGTCCGCGTTGCCGACCATCGCCACGGGCAGCACGCAGGATCGCTTCGCCTGGCCGTTCACGTGCACGGTGCAAGCCCCGCACAGGGCCGCGCCGCAACCGAACTTGGTCCCGGTCAGACCACAGACATCGCGCAATACCCAGAGCACCGGGGTGTCGCCTTCGACGTCGACCTGGCGGGATTCGCCGTTGATACGGATCGCATAGGCCATCGCACATCCTCCGCGGATTGCATCGGAATGACAGCCCCACCCCCAAGGAGGCACGTCCCTGTATCTAACGCCGATTCGCGCCGACCCGCAAGATCTTGCGACGGAGCCCGGAAGGGGCGCCCGCGGGCCGTCCAGTGCTAAGTTGCCGCTTCCAACCACACCTCAGGGGATCTGCATGCTTCGTCGCCACGGCCTTGTCGCCGCCCTCGTCCTCGCCCTGCCGCTCTGCGGCGCCGCGCTCGCCGACGCGCCCAAGGCCAGGCCCACGCCGACCGCCAAGGAACTGCTGGCCAAATCCTCGCCTGACGAGTGGCGCACGCCGGATCCGGCCAACCTGGTCTATATGCAATTGCCACAGGGCCGCGTGGTGATTGAACTGGCGCCGGCATGGACCCCGGAGCATGCGGCGAATATCCGCACCCTGGTCCGCGAGCATTACTTCGACGGTCTTTCGGTGATTCGCGTGCAGGACAACTTCGTCACCCAATGGGGCGACCCGGACGGCGACGACAGGGCCAGGGCGCGAAAGCTCGGCACGGCGAAGGAAACGTTGGCGCCGGAGTTCACCCGCAAGATCGATGCGAAGTCGACCTTCACCCGGTTGCCCGACGGCGACGTCTACGCACCCGAAGTCGGCTTCGCCGACGGTTTCGCCGTGGCGCGCGACCCGAAGGCCGGCAACGAATGGCCGACGCATTGCTACGGGGCGGTCGGCGTGGCCCGCGATGTCGGTGCCGAAACCGGCAACGGTAGCTCGCTCTACGCGATCATCGGCCAGGCCCCGCGCAACCTCGACCGCAACCTGGCCGTGGCCGGCCATGTGCTCGAAGGCATGCAGTACCTGTCCGCCTACCCGCGCGGCGGCGAACCGATGGGCTTCTACGACAAGCCGGCCGATCGCGTGACGATCAGCAAGGTCGTACTCGCCGCGGACCTGCCGGCGGCCGAGCGCGAAAAAATCCAAGTGCTGAAAACCGACAGCAAGACCTTCGCCGCCATCGTCGAAGCGAAGCGCAATCGGCGCGACGATTTCTATACGCTGCCGGCGGGAAAGATCGATGTGTGCAATATCAGTGTGCCGGTGCGGCAGGTGAAGTAACCCACTCGATCGTCATTCCGGCGCAGGCCTATTGCTGTCCGGGGAAAATGCGTGACCACAGCGAAGGCTTTGCGGTATTTCAATCAAGAGCAAGGCAGCGATCGGGAAGTCACGGCCCCTCCACGCTGGCCACCATAGATACGAGGCGATCAGCGGGCACGCGATCGGGGGTACCCCGGACAGCAGCGCACGCAGGCCGGGATGACGGTCCTAGCGGTACCCCGCGGCCTGCAACTCGAACAACTCCGCATAGCGCCCGCCGGCAGCCACAAGGTCCTCATGGCTGCCAACTTCTTCGATCTGCCCACCCTCCAACACGATGATGCGGTCGGCCATGCGCACGGTGGAGAAGCGGTGCGAGATGATCACGGCGGTCTTGCCGTGGCTCAGTTCCTTGAAACGCTGGAACACTTCGAACTCCGAGCGCGCATCCAGCGCGGCGGTCGGCTCGTCCAGGACCAGCAGCGGGGCGGCGCGCATATAGGCGCGAGCGATGGCGATCTTCTGCCATTCGCCGCCGGACAGGTCGACGCCATCGGCGAACAGCTTGCCGAGCATCTGCTCGTAGCCCTTGGGCAGACGCTTGATCACCGCGTCGGCCAGGCTGCGTCGCGCGGCGTCGCCGATGCGCTCCTCATCATCGCGCGCCTCGATACGACCCACCGCGATGTTGTCGTTGGCCTTCAGGTAATAGCGCACGAAGTCCTGGAAAATCACCCCGATATGCGAGCGCAGTTCCTCCAGGCTGTATTCGGACAGCGGATGGCCGTCGAGCAGGATGCGACCTTCGTCCGGGTCGTACAGGCGCGAAAGCAGCTTGACCAGGGTGGTCTTGCCGGCGCCATTTTCGCCGACCAGGGCGAGCACTTCGCCGGCCTGCAAGGTGAAGTTCAAATGACGCACGGCCCAGCGCTCGGCGCCCGGATAGCGGAAACCGACATCCTCGAAGACGAAGCCGTGACGGATGGGTTCGGGAAACGGGCGCGGGTGTTCCGGTGAATGGATTTCCGGCTGCACGCGGAAGAATGAAAACAGGTCATCCAGATACAAGGCCTGGCCGGCAAGTTGCGAGAAGCCGGAAAGAAGGCTTTCCAGCATGGTGCGCAGGCGCCGGAACGAGGCGGAGAGGAAAGTCAGGTCGCCGATGGTGAATTCACCGCGCACCGTGCGCCAGGCGATGATCGCGTACGCCGCGTAGTAGCCGATCGTGCCGATCGTGGTGAACAGGCCGCCCCACGAGGCGCGACGAACCGCGACGCTGCGGTTGGCCGCGTACATCGACGTCGACAGTTCCCGGTAGCGGGCGATCAGGAACGGATTCAGGCCGAAGCTTTTCACTTCCTTCGCCGTCTGCGCGCTGGCGCCGATCATGCGCAGGTAATCCAGCTCGCGCCGTTCCGGTGTCCACTCGTAGTTCACTGCATAGCTCTGCGCGTTGAAATGCATCTCGCCGACGAAGGCCGGGACCAGCGCGATGAGCAGCAGCACGATCAGCCAGGGTGCATAGAGCAGCAGGCCGACCGCGAAGCTGACGATGGTCACCATGTCCTGCGCCTGGCCGAACAACTGGGTCAGCAGGGAACTGCGTCCGGCGACCTGGCGACGGGCCCGGTCGAGCCGGTCCTGCAGGTCGGCATCCTCGAAGTCTTCCAGGTCCAGGGTCGCGGCGTGTTCCATCAGGCGCACGCTGGTGACGTTGGCGTACAACTCCGACAGCAATGAATCGACCAGCGAGACGATCCGGCCGAGGATGTCCGAGGCGACCGCCAGGGCGAACTCCAGCGCCAGCAGCAGCCACAGGCGATCGAGGTCGCCGCTGGCCAGCCATTCGCCAAGGTTGTCGTGGTGCGCGCCGGCATGGATCAGGCCAGTGACCTGGTCGATGATCAGCTTGCCCACGTAGAGGGTCGCCACCGGCAGCAACGCGCGGAGAAGGCGCAGGAGGATGTTCGCCACCGTGTACAGGCGACTGGTCTCCCAGATCGTGCGCAGGAACGGCGGCAGGTTGCGCAAGGCATTCAGCCGCTGGCGCAGGTCGAGCTTTGGCGCCGATGCGGGGCGACCTCCGCGGGCGGCCGTGGCACGACCGCCCTTGCTGTACTGACGTGACATCGTTAAAACCCCTTGCGCGACACGCCTGGTGCCGCATGGTGGATGATCTCTTGCGAGTCTGGCGCGAAAGCCGCTTGTAATCGAGCGCGCCCGATCCCGGTCTTGGACTTTGAACGACGACAATCATGGTCGTCACCTTATGGAGAACACCCGCATGCGCCTGTCCCGTCTTCCCCTTATCGCCTTCGCGCTGCTGGCCGCGCTGGTCGCGGCGAGCCCCGCGATCGCGGCGCAGCAGGCGCCGGAATTCAAGGGCGTGGCGAACTGGATCAACAGCAAGCCGCTGACCATGAAGGAACTGCGCGGCAAGGTCGTGCTGATCGACTTCTGGGCCTATTCCTGCATCAACTGCCTGCGCACCCTGCCCCAGGTCACCCGCTGGTACGACACCTACAAGGACAAGGGCCTGGTCGTGGTCGGCGTGCACTCCCCGGAGTTCGACTTCGAGAAGCAGACCGGTAACGTGCAGGACGCGGTGAAGCGTTTCAAGATCAACTACCCCGTGGCCCAGGACAATGAGATGGCCACCTGGGACGCGTGGAGCAACCAGTACTGGCCGGCCGAGTACCTGGTCGACAAGGACGGCAATGTCGTCGCCCATCACTTCGGCGAAGGCAATTACATGGAGATGGAGAACCGCATCCGCGAACTGCTCGGCATGGCACCCCTCACCGCCCCGGCAGGTCCGGCGGCGGCCGACTTGACGAAGATCGGCTCGCCGGAGATGTACTTCGGCAGCTCGCGCAACGAATTCAACGCCAGCCCGCAGCAAGTCCACACCGGCATGCTCGAGTTCACCGCGCCGGACCGCCTGCCACTGAACCACTTCGCCCTGGTCGGTACCTGGGAAGTGGGCAAGGAGAACGTCAGCCTGGCCCGCCATGACGGCGAGATCCGCCTGCACTTCAAGGCGGGCAAGGTACACATGGTGGCCAGCGCACTGACCCCGATCACGCTCGACATCACCGTCGACGGCAAGCCGCAGCCGCCCGTGACCGTGCAGGCCAGCCAGCTGTACACCTTGTTCGACAGCAACGATTACCGCGATCACGTGCTCACCATCCGTATTCCCAAGGCCGGGTTTCACGCCTTCACCTTCACCTTCGGCTAGGTCGGGACTTGCCATCGGTGCATTCTAAGATATATCGTAAGACTGTTACTTACGACATATCGGAGAATCAGCATGCGATGGCATTCCCTGTTCCGCGAAGCCCGTAATCACTTCGAGCACGGCGCGCACGCCCATTTCGCCGGTCGTGGCGGCCCCTTCGGTGGCCGCGGCGGCCATGGCTTCGACGATTTCGACGATCTGCGCGGCGGCCGTGGCGGCGGACGCTTCGGTGGCCGCATGTTCGGCACCGGCGACCTGCGCCTGCTCCTGCTCTCCCTGATCGAGCAGCAACCACGCCATGGCTACGAGCTGATCCGCACCATCGAGGAGATGTTCGACGGCCAGTACAGCCCCAGTCCCGGCACCATCTACCCGACCCTGACCATGCTCGAGGAGCAGGGCCTGGCCCGCGTCGACAGCGAGACCGGCGGTAAGAAGCTCTATGTCATCACCGACGAGGGCAAGGCTTTCCTGATCGAGAACCGCGACGCGCTGGAAACCCTGATGGCACGCCTGGAAATGATGGCTCGCAGCATGTCGCGGCTGTCCGCCCCGCACCAGATCCGCGATGCCATGCATGAAATCAAGCATGCCCTGCTCTCGCAGTTCCGTGGCTGGGACGCGACGGAAACCGCGCGTGTCGTCGCCATCCTGAAGAAAGCGGCCGCCGATATCGTCGGCGAGCACAAGGACCGATAGGACCATGTCCGGCAAACACGAGAGCCAACGGCTGCGTCATACCCTGGCCTTGCGCCAGCTCCAGGTCCTTGGCGTGAGCCGGCTGACGCCGCGCATGGTCCGCATCGTCCTCGGCGGCGACGAGCTGAAGGGTTTCTACAGCCCCTCGCCCGACGATCACGTCAAGCTGTTCTTTCCCCGGCCGGGCGACAAGGTGCCCGTGCTGCCCAGCCTCGGCGAACAGGGACTCGTCCTCGCCGAAGGTGTCGAACCCTCGCCGATGCGCGACTACACGCCACGCAAATACGACGTCGACCGAAACGAACTGACCGTGGATTTTGTCATCCATGGCGAAGGCCCTGCGTCGACCTGGGCCGAACAGGCAGCACCCGGCCAGTACCTCGGCGTGGGCGGACCGCGAGGTTCGTTGCTCATCGCCGAAGACTTCGACACCTATGTGATGGTCGGTGACGAAACCGCCTTGCCGGCCATCGGTCGCTGGCTCGAAGAGCTGCCGGAGGCGGCTCGCGCCGAGGTGATCGTCGAGGTGGCCGACCGTGGCGAGCGACAGGTGCTGACCTCGCGCGCGCACTTCAACGTGACCTGGATCAGCCGTGACGACGTCGTCGAGGCGCTGGAGACGGCCCTGCGGCAGCTGCCCGAGCCGCCTGGCGATACGTTCTACTGGGTGGCGACCGAATCGCGCCGCGCCCGCGAACTGCGCCGTTACCTGGTCGAAGAGCGCGGCATCGACAAGGCCTGGGTCAAGGCCACCGGCTACTGGAAGGCCGATCCGAACGACCCGGAAGACTGATCCCGCATGAACGGGTTCTGAGCCCGTGGACCGTGCGAACACATAACCTTTGCGCGGTTCACGTTACTCCTTGGTCCCGCAGGGATACGAGGAGAGGACGATGCGGCGTGGCCGGAAGATCATCGCCTGGGTAGTCGGCGTCTTGCTTGCGCTGATCGCGATCCTGATCGTCGTCGTGCTGACGTTCGACTGGAACCGCATGAAGCCAACCGTCAACGACAAGGTATCGCAGGCGATCGGACGGCCGTTCGAGATCCGCGGCGACCTCAGCGTGCACTGGCGTCGCGAGCCGACCGAGTCGGGCATCGCCGCCTGGATGCCGTGGCCAACCTTCACCGCGCTGGACATCGCCGTGGCCAATCCGGACTGGACGAAGAATCGCCAGTTCGCCCATCTGGATGCGCTGGAATTCCGGCTGTCGCCCTTCCCGTTGATCGGCAAGCGCATCGTCATTCCCAGCGTGCAGTTGCGTGCGCCGCAGGTCGACCTCGAACGCGTGGCGGACGGCCGCGACAACTGGACCTTCAAGCTGCCCGAGGACACCGGGCCGTCCGAATGGGCACTGGATCTCCACGACATCGGCTTCGACAAGGGCCATATCGATATCAGCGACGTGTCGAACAAACTGCAGATGGCGGTCGACGTGACGCCGCTCGGCAAGGCGATACCGTTCGCGAAGATCATGGCCGACCAGGAACAGGCCTCGCGCCAGCAGGCCACGCAAGCGGTCGGCGGCAAGGCGCCGCAGGCGCTGGCGAAGAGCGATGCGGGCGAGAAGGACCGCAACGACCAGACCAAGCAGCGACAGTTCTACGCTTTCGCCTGGACCGCCAAGGGCAGTTACAAGGGCACCTCGGTGGACGGCAAGGGCAAGACCGGCGGCGTGCTGGCGTTGAAAGATTCCAGGCGTCCGTTCCCGGTGCAGGTGGATGCGCGGGTCGGCGAGACGCATATCGCCCTGGTCGGCACCCTGACCGATCCGGTCAATATGGGGGCGCTCGATGTGCGCCTGTGGTTCTCCGGCAAGAGCATGGCCAATCTCTATGCGATTACCGGTGTCACCCTGCCCGATACGCCACCCTTCGCCACCGAAGGCCACCTGATCGCCAACCTGCAGCGCAAGGGCAGCACCTACAAATATGAAAACTTCACCGGTCGGGTCGGCGGCAGCGATCTGGGCGGTAGCCTGACCTACACCGATGGCGTGCCAAGGCCAAAGCTCGCCGGCGCCCTGAAGTCCAACCTCCTGCAGTTCGCCGACCTGGCTCCCCTGATCGGTGCCGATACCAATGCGCAGAAGCAGCAACGCGGCGATGCCACAATGCAGCCGAAGGACAAGGTGTTGCCGGTCGAACCGTTTCGCACCGACCGCTGGAAGGCCATGGATGCCGATGTCCAGTTTGCCGGCGCGCGGATCGTGCAGAACGACAAGTTGCCGATCGACAGCTTGCAGACCCACCTCGTCATGAACGACGGTGTGCTGAACCTCGATCCGCTGAAATTCGGCCTGGCCGGGGGCCGCATCGATAGCAGCATCCGCCTTGACGGCAGCAGCACACCGATGAAAGGCGACGTGCGCATTGGCGCGCGAGGGCTGAAACTGAAGCAGCTGTTCCCGATGTTCCAGCCGATGCAGACCAGTTTCGGCGAGATCAACGGCGATATGGCACTGAGCGCCACCGGCAACTCGGTATCCGCGCTGATGGCGACCTCCAATGGCGAGGTGAAGCTGCTGATCAACGATGGCGCGATCAGCAAGACCTTGCTGGAAACCGCCGGCCTCAACGTCGGCAATATCGTTATCGGCAAACTGTTCGGCGATAAGGTGGTGAAGATCAATTGCGCGGCGACCGACCTGGTCGCGACCAATGGCGTGATGGATGCGCGCCTGTTTGCCTTCGACACCCAGGACGCGGTGATCAATGTCGACGGCACGGTGGACTTCCGCACGGAGAAGCTCGACCTCAACGTGCGCCCGCACACCAAGGGTTTCCGGGTGTTCTCGCTGCGCTCGCCGCTTTATGTCAAAGGCACGCTGGCCGATCCGAACGTCGGTGTGGCCGCCGGACCGTTGCTCCTGCGCGGCGGCGGTGCGGTTGCGCTTGGTGTGTTCGCGGCGCCGGTCGCGGCGCTGCTGCCGCTGATCGTGCCGAACAGTCGTAGTCAGGACGACAATACTTGTAAGACCTTGCTGACCGAGTTGGGGAGCGGTGCGTCCAAGGCGCCGCCAGCGGGGAAGACCATGCAGAAGGCGCCAGCGCCGAAATCGCCATTGTGAGCGCCCGGCCCCAACGGACTCGCGCACAGGGAGCGCGAGTCCACTGAGGCGAGGCATAGCAGGGCCTCTTCCCTGCCGCACCATAACCCTGCACTCTTGCGTTTTCCCCCGGTCACTCCGCGCCATGCAGCCTGTCAACAAAGCCCGCCTGCAGATCCATTTCTGTGTCCTGCTATGGGGCTTCACGGCCATCCTCGGCAAGCTGATCACTCTGCCCGCCCTGCCCCTGGTCTGGTGGCGGATGTTGCTGGTAGTGGTCGCCCTGCTGCTGGTCCCGAAGGTCTGGAAGGGCCTGCGCGCGCTGACGCCACGCTTGCTGCTCGCCTATGCGGGCGTCGGCGTGCTGGTCTCCCTGCATTGGTTGACCTTCTACGGCGCGATCAAACTGGCCAACGCCTCGGTTGCGGCGACCTGTATCGCGCTCGGCCCGGTATTCCTCGCTGTCGTCGAACCATGGCTGGCCCGGCCCCGCCGCAAGTTCGACCCGCGTGAGCTCGCGCTGGGTATCGCGGTGGTTCCCGGGGTAGCGATGGTGGCGGGCGGCGTCCCCGCATCCATGCGGCTGGGCATCGCCGTCGGTGTGTTGTCCGCCCTGCTGGTGGCCTTGTTCGGCTCACTCAACAAGCGCTTCGTCGAGCACGCGGACCCGTTGACGGTGACCTGCGTCGAGCTCGGGACCGGTACCGTTTTCCTTACCCTGCTGGCGCCGCTGATCCCGCACGTGGGTCCGGCCTTCGTCATGCCCGGCCTGCATGACACGGGCCTGCTGCTCGTGCTTTCGTTCGGCTGCACCCTGCTGCCTTTCGCCCTTGCCCTGGTCGCGCTACGTCACATGAGCGCATTCGGCACCCAGATGGTGACCAACCTGGAACCGATCTACGCCATCGTGCTGGCCATGCTGCTGCTTGGCGAACAGCATGAACTGAACCGCTGGTTCTATATCGGCGTCGGCGTGATCCTGCTCGCGGTCTTCGCCCATCCGCTCCTGCACCGGGGTGATCGCGCCCCCGCCCAGCCCGAACTGCTCGGCACGGCGGAGACGCACAGCGTGGTGGACTAACGCGCCTTTGCGCGGGTCGCGCGCGTCCGCGCCGCCTTCTTCGCAGCCGCTGAACGACCTGCCGCACCCTTGGTGTGGGCCGCCTTCTTCGCCGACGCGGAGCGCGACGTCGCGGTACGCTTGTGCGCACTGCCTTTGGCCTGCTTCGACAAGGCCGAATGCGACACGGTCTTCGTGCTTTCGCGCTTGAGCGCCTTGGTCGCCGCCCGTGCCCGCGTGGTCTTCGACTCACCGGACTTCTTCGCTGCCGCGCGATGCGCGGTGGTCTTCTTCGAGGACGCCTTTTTCGCGGCACTCTTCTTCGCAGCCGATTTCTTCGCCGGCACCTTCACGCCGGCGCGGCGCGCCTCGGAAAGCCCGATCGCTATGGCCTGCTTGGCCGAGCGGGCACCGTGCTTGCCGTGACGGATGCGCTTGATCTCGTCATGGACGAATTCGCCGGCCTGGGTGCTGGCGGATTTCCCCTCACGCTTGTCCTGGCGCGCACGGGCAGTGGTTTTCTTGGCGGGCATGACGCGGCTCCTGATCGACGAGGTTCAGCGGCATCGTGTAACCGCCGCCGTGAACATGTCGACAAGAAACCGTTGGCACCCGATCAGATCAGTTTGATTTCGCGCAACCGTTCCAGCAGGTACTCGTGCGCGGTGATCGGCTCCCGGTAACGGCTGGGATTTTCCGCGGTCACGCACTCGGGCAGCACGTCGATGACGAAATCCGGGTTCGGATGCAGGAAAAACGGCACCGAATAGCGCGGCTTGCGCGCGTTGTCGTTCCGCGGATTGGTCACCCGATGGGTGGTCGACGGGTAGACGTGGTTGGTCAGGCGCTGCAGCATGTCGCCGATATTGACCACGATGGCATCGCCCTCGGTGGTGATCGGCAACCACTCGCCATCGCGGGTGAGTACTTCCAGCCCCTCTGCGCTGGCGCCCACCAGCAAGGTGATCAAATTGATGTCCTCGTGCGCGCCGGCGCGGACGTTGGGGATGTTTTCCTGGGTCAGCGGCGGGTAATGGATCGGGCGCAGGATCGAGTTACCGAAGTTGGTCTTGTCGGCGAAGTAGTTCTCAGGCCGGCCGATATGCAGGGCCAGCGCGCGCAGCACGCGCGAACCGAGGCCGTCGAGCGCTTCGTACAGGCCATAACCGAAGGTCTTGAAATCCGGCACTTCGGCCGGCCACAGGTTCGGCGCCATCACCTCGGCGTAGACCGAATCGCGCGGGATCTCGCGGCCGATATGCCAGAACTCCTTGAGGTCGGCGTGCTTGCTGTCCTTGGCCGTTTCCACCTTGAACGGCGTATAGCCACGCGCGCCACCACTACCGGTGACGTGATACTTGCGCTTGGTCTCGTCCGGCAGGGCGAAGAAGCGCACGAAGGCATCATAGGCGCCGTCGATCTTCTCGCGCTCGATGCCATGGCCGCTGATGCAGCAGAAACCGAATTCACGATAGGCCGCGCCGAGTTCGGCGACGAAGGCGTCGCGGTCGGTGTCGTAGCGACGAATATCGAGGGTGGGGACCTTCTTCATGGACGAGCGCTCTGGGGACGGGATCAGGCGAAGGCCTGGGCCGCCGATTTTACGGCCTCGGCCAACTGGTTGGCCAACCGGTCGACCTCGGCCGCGTCCGCTGCCTCGATCGTCACGCGGACCAGCGGCTCGGTACCCGAGGCCCGCAGGACCACGCGGCCGCGGCCTTCGAGCACCTGGCGCACCTCGGCCAGGCAGGCCTGTACGGCTTCGGTGTCCAGGGCCTGCCGCGCGCCTTCGGCGCGGACATTGAGCATGGTCTGCGGCAGCTTGGTCAGGCCGGCGCGGGCCTGCGCATAGGTCTCGCCGGATTCGGCCAGCGCCTCCAGCAGGGCCAGCGCGGCGATGATGCCGTCGCCGGTGGTGAAGCGATCCAGGCACAGGATGTGCCCCGAGGTCTCGCCACCGAGCACGCCACCCTGCTCCTTCAACTGCTGCAGCACGTAACGGTCGCCGACATTGGCGCGCACCAGGGGCACCTCGATCGCGCGTAGCGCGCGTTCCAGGCCGTAGTTGCTCATCAGCGTGCCGACCACCGGCCCACGCATCCAGCCGCGGCGCAGCCAGCTGCGGGCGATCACATAGAGCATGTCGTCGCCATCGGTCACCGTGCCGTCGCGGTCGATCAGGCGAACACGGTCGCCGTCACCGTCGAAGGCGATGCCGAGGTCGGCTTCGCGCTCGACCACGGCGCGCGCCAGTGCCTCGGGGTGGGTCGAACCCACGCCGCGATTGATGTTGAGACCGTCGGGCTCGATACCGATGCCCGAAACCTCGGCGCCGAGTTCGGAAAACACCTTGGGCGCGACCTGATACGTTGCGCCATGCGCGCAATCGAGGACCAGGCGCATGCCGCGCAGGCTGAAGTCCTCCGGTACGGTCGCCTTGCAGAATTCGGCATAACGCGCCACCGCATCGGCGACGCGGCTGGCCTTGCCGAGGCGGTCCGAAGGCAGGGTCGCCAGGCTGCCGTCGAGTTCGCGCTCGATCGCCTCCTCGACCTCGTCGGAGAACTTCTCGCCCTGGGCCGAGAAGAACTTGATGCCGTTGTCCTCGTGCGGGTTGTGCGAGGCGCTGATGACGATGCCGGCATCGGCGCGCAGCGAACGGGTCAGGAAGGCCACCGCCGGGGTCGGCATCGGACCGAGCAGGCGCACATCGACACCGGAGGCGACCAGACCGGCTTCCAGGGCCGATTCGAACATGTAGCCGGACACGCGCGTGTCCTTGCCGATCACGACCACGGCTTTCGGCCGGCGGCGTACCAGCACGGCACCGACCGCCTGACCCAGGCGCAGCATGAAATCGGGGGTGATCGGCCAGACGCCGACCTGCCCACGAATACCGTCGGTACCGAAGTATTTGCGCTCGCTCATCGTATATCCCTGCATTCTGGAAGCGAAGGATACGCCAGTGCCGCGCTGGATTTATCTACGCCAAACGGTCAATCGTCGTCTGGCCAGCGCGGCATGGCTGGCGAATCCCGCCGCGCGGGGACATCGGCCGCATCTAGCGCGCGCCAGACCGCCAGCGCGTCCACGGTGGCCGCCACATCGTGCACGCGGACCATGATTGCCCCTCGCTGCACGGCGATCAGCGCCGCGGCGACCGAACCCGCGGCCCTTGCGGCCGGCTCTTCACGACCCGTCAGGCGGCCGATCATCGCCTTCCGCGAGAGCCCGACATAGGCACCGGCGCCTAGCCCGGCAAAACGTTCCATAGCAGCCAGCAGGGCCAGGTTATGGTCGAGGGTCTTGCCAAAACCGAAACCCGGATCGACCAGCACCTTCTTCCTGTCGATCCCGGACAGCTCGCAGGCGAACACGCGATCGGCGAGAAACCGATGGATCTCGCCGACGACGTCGTCATAGCGCGGGTCGTCCTGCATGTCGCGCGGCTCGCCCAGCATATGCATCAGGCAAACCGGCACCCCGAGCGATGCCGCCGTATCGAGCGCCCCATCGCGGCGTAGTGCGTAGACATCGTTGATCATCCCGGCGCCGGCAGCCACCGCCGCGCGCATGACCTCCGGCTTGGAGGTATCGATCGCGATCGGCACCGTGGTCGATGCGATCAGGCGTTCGATCACCGGAACCACCCGGGCGATCTCGTCGTCGACACTGACCTCGGCCGCGCCTGGACGCGTCGATTCGCCGCCGACATCGATCATATCGGCGCCTTCCTCGACCATGCGCAAGGCATGCTCGACAGCCGCATCGGTATCGGCGTAGAGACCGCCGTCAGAGAACGAATCGGGCGTGACGTTGAGGATGCCGACCACGCGTGGGCGGTCAAGTACCAGGGCGCGGCCGGCGCAGTCGAGCACGTTGGCGAACATCGCGTCGACCACGGCTCAGCCCCCGCCGTTCGTCTGGCCGCCGAGGGCGCCCATGAAACCACGGTAATAGCGCAGTTCGTCGATCGAATCGCGGATATCGGACAGCGCCGTATGCGCCGATTCCTTGGCGAATCCCTTGCCGATCGCCGGTGCCCAGCGACGTGCCAGTTCCTTCAGGGTCGACACGTCGAGGTTGCGGTAATGGAAATACCGCTCCAGTCGCGGCATCTGCCGGTGCAGGAAGCGGCGATCCTGGCAGATCGAATTGCCGCACATCGGCGACTTGCCGGTCGGCACCCACTGGCGCAGGAAGGCCAGGGTCGCCTCCTCGGCGCTGGCGTGGTCGCTGGACGAGCCGAGCACCTGGTCCCACAAACCCGAGCGCGTGTGCTGGTTGCGGTTCCACGTATCCATCGCCTGCAGGCGCGCTTCCTCATGCTGGATCGCGAAGACCGGTCCCTCGGCCAGCACGTTCAGATCGCGGTCGGTGACGATGGTCGCGATCTCCAGGATCGAGTCACCCACGGTGTCCAGGCCGGTCATCTCCAGATCGATCCAGATCAGGTTGTCTTCGTGGGCAAGAGTCATGCAGCCTCCTTTTGGTGGGCGGAGTTTAACCCGTCGGGCGGCGGACCGCCCCTCATGCGATCATGCCGCATGGCCGAACCGACCTTCTTCTGGCACGACTACGAAACCTTCGGCGCCGATCCGCGCCGCGACCGCCCTTCACAATTCGCCGGCATCCGTACCAATGCCGCGCTGGAACCGGTCGGCGACCCGGTGATGATCTACTGCCGCCCGCCACGCGACATGCCGCCGCAACCGGTCGCCTGCGTGATCACCGGCATCGCCCCACAAAGCACGGAACGTGAAGGCCTGAACGAGGCGACCTTCGCCGCCGCCGTGCATGAGCAGCTGTCCGTCCCCGGCACCTGCACGGTCGGCTACAACTCGCTGCGCTTCGACGATGAGTTCACCCGGCACCTGCTCTACCGCAACTTCTACGAGCCGTATGGGCGTGAATGGGAGAACGGCAATTCGCGCTGGGACCTGATCGACCTGGTCCGCATGTGCCAGGCGCTGCGACCCGAGGGCATCGTCTGGCCCTTGCGCGAGGACGGCACGCCAAGTTTCAAGCTCGAGCACCTGGCCACGGCCAATCACCTGAAACAGGAACGCGCCCACGATGCCCTGTCCGACGTCGAGGCCCTGATCGGCCTGGCCCGGCTGATCCGCGAGAAACAGCCGCGGCTATGGGACTGGTACTTCGCGCTCCGGCGCAAGCAGCGCGTGCTGGAATTGCTGGACGTGACGAAGATGACGCCGATGGTGCACGTCTCCTCGCGCTACCCGGCCAGCCGGCATTGCCTGGCGATCGTCGCACCGCTGGCGATGCATCCGACCCGCCAGGGCGAGATCATCGTCTATGACCTGGCCAGCGATCCGGCCGATCTGCTCGCCCTGACCGACGAGGCGATCGCCGATCGCGTCTTTACCTCGCGCGCCGACCTGCCGGAGGGCGTGGAACGGATCGCCCTGCGTACCGTGCGCGCCAACCATGTGCCGGCACTCGCGCCGCTGACGACCCTGCAAGGTGCCGACACCATGAGGCTTGGTGTCGATCTCGCCCAGGCCGAACGATACCTCGAGGCATTGCGCACGCATGAGGGGCTGGCCGAGAAGGTCCGCAAGGTCTTCGGCCACGCCGCGGACCTGCCACCGGCCGAGGATCCGGAACTCGCCCTCTACGGCGCCTTCATGCCCGACGCGGACCGCCGCCTGCTCGCCGACGTTCGCGCCACGCCACCCCAGCAACTGGGGCAGCGGTCGTTCCCGTTCCGCGACCCACGCTATCCGGAACTGCTGTTCCGTTATCGGGCACGCAACTGGCCGGAAACGCTCGATGCCGAGGAAACCGCCCGCTGGGAGGCCTTCCGCCGCGAGCGCCTGACCCGGCACACGCCGCTGACCACGCTCACCCTCGACGAATACATGGCCGAGCTGGCCGTCCTGCGCACCGGCGAAGCACCGCCCTTCGCCCTGCTCGATCAACTCGAGGCATGGGGTCGGGAACTGGCCGATAGCCTTTAGGGAGCCTCTGAGCACTGGATTCGCGGCGCCTGCGCCGCGAAGATGGACGACTGCATTCCCGCCCCGGATCGCCCACGCATGAGCAAGGCCTACTTCACGCCCGCCACGTTCCGTTTCCTGAAGAACCTCGCGGTCAACAACAACCGCGAATGGTTCCACGAGCACAAGCCCGACTACGAAAAACACCTGCGCGAGCCCTTCCTCGCCCTGATCGGCGATCTCGCCGCGCCGCTGGCGAAAATCAGCCCGCACTACCGTGCCGATCCGCGCAAGGTTGGCGGCTCGCTCTACCGCATCCACCGCGACACCCGCTTCGCCAACGACAAACAGCCGTACAAGGGCTGGGCCGGCGCGCGCTTCTACCACGAGCGTCGTCATGAGATCCCCGCACCAGCCTTCTACCTGCATATCCAGCCCGGCGAATGCTTCGCCGGCGGCGGCATGTGGCATCCCGAATCGCCCACGCTGAAGAAAATCCGCGATTTCCTCGCTGATAACCCGGAAGCCTGGAAAAAAGCGACGCGCTCGAAGACGTTCGCCGAGCACTACCACTTCTGGGGCGAAAGCCTGTCACGCCCACCACGTGGCTTCGACCCCACCCACGAGTTGATCGACGACCTGAAGCGCAAGAATTTCGCCGCCGGCGAAAACTTCAGCGAGAAACTCGCCTGCTCAACGGAACTGCTACCCCACGTCGTGGCGACCTTCAAGCGCCTTGCGCCAATGGTCGATTACCTGTGCGCGGCACAAGAGCTCGAGTTCTGACAGGAACGCGACCTGGCAAGGCACGGCTCCAAAGGACTCGCGAACAGGGTTCGCGAGTCCTTCGGGGCCAGACCTCCAAGAGCGCTCTCATTCGTCCTTTCAGGGGGATGCGAACAGCTCAGCGCTCGTGGAACAGCCGACGCGTGCGCAACAGATACACACCCACGCCCATGCCGACCACGGCGGTCATCGCCACATAATGCGCAGGCGCCATGCCACCCACATGCCCGGCGAGATAACCAATCAACGGTGCCGTCACCGCGCCAAAAAACGCATACGCGATGTTGTAAGCGAACGAAATCCCGGAAAACCGGATCGCCGGCGGAAACACCGCCACCATCACCGCGGGTACGATGCCGACCACGCCGACGCAAAGTCCGGCCAGCGCATACAAGGGCAGGAACCATGTTCCACCGTGCGCGAGGTCCGCATAGAGCGCATACGTCGCCAGCATCAGGATGAAGGACCCGACCAGGATCGACCGTCCCCGGCCATAGCGATCGGCAGCCAGACCGCCAAGGATGCAGCCGACGGTGAGCATCGCCGCTGCGAGGCTGTTGCCGAGGAAAGCGCGCGCCGCGTCGATATGGAACTTGTCCTGCACCAGGGTCGGTGTCATCAGGATCACCACCACGATCGCCGCGGTCAGCATCCAGGTCGCCAGCATCGACAGCACCACGCCGCCCATCTGGCCCTTGAGCACGCTCTTCAGCGGCATCTCACGCACCAGTTCGCGGCGTTCGCGCATCTCCACGAAAACCGGCGTCTCGCTAAGCCAGCGACGCAGGTAGACCGCGAGGAAACCGAACAGGCCGCCCAGCACGAAGGGAATGCGCCAGCCGTAATCGAGCACGTCGGCGGCGGTCATATGGGTATTGATCGCGGCGGCGACCAGCGAGCCGATCAGGATGCCGGCGGTCAGTCCCGCGGTCAGGCTGGCGCAGGCGAAACCGATCCGGCCCGGCGGCGCGTGCTCGGCGACGAACACCCATGCACCCGGCACTTCACCACCGATCGCGATGCCCTGGATCACCCGCATCAGCAAGAGCAGCAAGGGCGCGGCAACGCCAATCTGCGCATGTACCGGCAACAGGCCGATAGCCAGGGTCGGCACCGCCATCAGGAAGACGCTGAGTGCGAACATGCGCTTGCGGCCGACACGGTCACCGAAATGCGCCATCACGATGCCGCCGAGCGGCCTGACCAGATAGCCCGCCGCGAAAATACCGTAAACCTGCAGCTGCGCCACCCAGGCCGGCATATCGCCGGGAAAGAACAGGTGCCCGAGCTGCCGGGTGAAGAAGATGAAGATGACGAAATCGTAGAACTCCAGCGCGCCACCCAGCGCCGCCAGCGACAGGGTCTTGGCATCGCCGCGGTCGAGCCGGCGCGGCAGCGGCAAGGTCGTGGACAGATCGGACATCGGGCACCTTTCATGCGGAAACGGGTTTCGCCGGGCGGCGAGAGATGATCAGCGTACTTCGTAAATCTCGATCGGCAAACCATCCGGATCGGCAAAAAAGGTAAAACGGCTGCCGGTGTATTCGTCGACACGGACCGGCTCACAGTCCACACCGCGCCGGCCGAGCTCGATGACCGTCGCATCGATGGCCGGCACGGCAAAGGCAAGGTGACGCAGACCCCGGGCTTCCGGCCTCGATGGCCGTGGCGGCGACGAGGGAAAGGAGAACAGCTCCAGCTGCGCGCCCTGCCCGACATCCAGGTCGATTTTCCAGGAGTCGCGGGCTTCGCGATACACCTCGCGGATGACCCGGAAACCGAGGACGTCACGGTAAAAAACCTTCGAGCGCTCGATATCCGAGCAGATCAGGGCGACATGGTGGATGGCGCGAAACAGCGGCGAATTCATCGGTCAAGTCTAATACCCCAAAGGCGCAAGAAAACACGTTGAAATGCCGGGGTATATTCCCGGCGCGGGCGGCGGGGTATGCTCGCGCCGCCCGCCGTCGATCCAGGGGAACGTCGGGATACCGCTTCAAGGATGTCTTACAACCACGCAGAGGGAGTTTCGATATGGCTATCGGCAAGCGTTTGGGTGCGGAATTCTTCGGGACGTTCTGGCTGGTCTTCGGCGGTTGCGGCAGTGCCGTGCTGGCCGCCGGCTTTCCCGGGCTGGGTATCGGTTTCGCCGGCGTCGCGCTGGCATTCGGTCTTACCGTGGTGACCATGGCCTACGCCGTGGGTCATATTTCGGGCGGCCATTTCAATCCCGCCGTCACGGCCGGACTCTGGGCCAGCGGACGGTTCCCGGCGCGCGATGTCGTGCCTTACATCATCGCCCAGGTCATCGGTGGCATTGCCGCCGGCGCGGTACTTTATGTGATCGCCAGCGGCAAACCCGGCTTCGACGCCGCAGCCAGCGGCTTCGCCTCGAACGGCTACGGCGACCATTCGCCGGGCGGTTATTCACTGCATGCGGCGATCGTTGCCGAACTGGTGCTGACCGCGTTCTTCCTGATCGTGATCAACGGCTCGACCGACAAGTTCGCCCCGGCGGGTTTCGCCCCGCTGGCGATCGGCCTGGCCCTGACCCTGATCCACCTGATCAGCATCCCGGTGACCAATACCTCGGTCAATCCGGCGCGAAGCACAGGCGTCGCGATCTTCCAGGGTGGCTGGGCGTTGCAGCAGCTATGGGTCTTCTGGTTGGTCCCGCTGGTCGGCGGCATCATCGGTGGATTGGTCTATCGCCATCTGCTGGAAGAGCGAGAGCCACGGGTAAGCAAGGAAGCCCCCCTGCGCTAAGCCTTGTCGAACGGGAACGCCAGAACATCGGCGATCGCATCGGTACCGGCCAGGCACATCAGCAGACGCTCGACACCCAGCGCCACACCGGCACAATCCGGCATGGCGTCCAGGGTGTCGAGCAACCGGGTATCGATGGGCATGGGATAGCCGCCACGCGCGAGGCGCACGGCGTTGTCGCGCTCGAAGCGCGCACGCTGCTCGATGGCATCATTCAGTTCGTGATAGCCGTTGGCCAACTCGTACGGGCCGAGGTACACCTCGAAGCGTTCCGCCACGGGCGGATCGTCGGCGCGGATCCGCGCCAGCGCGCACTGGGTCGCCGGATAATCGCTCACCACGGTGATGCGATCGCGCGGGAAGCGCGGCTGCAAGACATGGGTGATCGCCAGGTCCATCCAGTCGTCGCGCGTGAGCCCATCCGGATCGATGCCAAAACCACCCAGTGGCGCGCTCAGGGCCTCGTCCGTCGCAAGAAAGGGATCGATGCCCAGATCGTCGAGGAAGAGCTGGCGATACGTGGTCTCGCGTACCTCCGCACGACGGTCGACCATCGTCAGCGCCTGCTGCACCAGTTCAACGGTTTCGCCGATCAGGCGGATATGGTCCCAGCCGGTGCGGTACCACTCGAGCATGGTGAATTCGGGATTGTGCCTGCCGCCCGCTTCGCCGTCGCGAAATACGCGACCCAGTTCGTAGCAGTCGCCAAGCCCGGCCGCCAGCAGGCGCTTCAACGGAAACTCCGGCGAGGTACGCAGCCAGCGTTCGCGCGCACCGGCATCGACATGCCCATGGAAGTGCGTGCTGAAACTCTGGATATTCGGGTCCGTGTTGCCCGCGGCCGACAGCATCGGCGTTTCCACCTCGAGCACACCGCGCGAAGCGAAGAACTGGCGCAGCAACCGGTAGAGGTCCGCACGCAGGCGTAGCGAGGTGAAGGTATCGTCGATCACGGCGCCATCCCGTGTTCGGCGAGCAGGGCCAGCAGGCGCGCCTCGTCCCACACCTCGACGCCGAGTTCGGTGGCTTTGTCGAGCTTGGAGCCGGCCGCCTCGCCGGCGACGACGAAACTGGTCTTCTTCGATACCGAACCGGAGACCTTGGCGCCAAGTGCTTCGAGCCGGTCTTTCGCCTCGTCGCGACTCAAGGCTTCCATGCTGCCGGTGAGCACCACGGTCTGTCCGCTCAGCGGCGATTCGGTCGCTGTCGCACTGGCCGGAATGGCCTCGAGCAGGGTCTGCATCGACCTTTCGGCGGCGACCAGTTCACCCAGCCGCTCGCTGTCACCCAGCGTGTCGCGCAAGTGCTGTGCCGCGGCCTGCGGCAGCCCGGCGACGATCCACTGCGCTTCGCCCGCGCGCGCCAGCGCCTCCAGGGTCGGATAGTGCGTCGCCAGCAACTTGGTGCGTGTCGGACCGAGCTGAGCGATCTTCGCCGTGTCCAGCAGGACGGCCAGGCCGAGCCGTTCGCGCAATTTCGGCGACGGCGCGGCTTCGTCGCCCAGCGTGATCTCGCCAAGCAAGGCATCGACGACTTTCTCGTTGCCCTCCTGGGCGAAGAACGCGGCGATCGAGGTCGCCACCTCGTTGCCGACATCCGGAAGCACGCGCAGCACCGAGGCCGGCGCGCTACGTACGAAGCGCAGGCTGCCGAGCCAGCTTGCCAGGGTCTTCGCCGTGCTCTCGCCGATATGCATGATGCCGAGCGCGAACAGGAACCGTGGCAGGCTCGCTTTGCGGCTGGTATCGATCGCCTCGACCAGGTTCTCGGCCCACTTGGTCGCGACCTTGCCCTGCTTCACTGTCTCAGGTGTGGTGCCGTCGCGCTCGTCGGCGCGGCGTTTCATCTCGACGAAATCTTCGACCGTCAACCGATAGAGGTCGGCCGGCGTATGCACCATGTCCAGTTCCACCAGGGCATCGACGAAACGGTCGCCCAGCCCGTCGATATCCATCGCACGCCGTCCGGCGAAGTGGATGATCGCTTCCTTGCGTTGTGCAGCGCAGATCAGGCCGCCGGAACAACGCCATGCTGCTGCGCCCTCTTCCCGCACCAGCGCCGAGCCACAGACGGGGCAGACCTCGGGCATCGTCCACGGCACGGTACCGGCCGGCCGGCGTTCCTCGACCACGCGAGCGACCTCGGGGATCACGTCGCCGGCACGGCGCACGATCACTGTGTCGCCGACGCGCACGTCCAGCCGCGCGATCTGGTCGGCGTTATGCAGGGTCGCATTGGTCACGACGACACCGGCGACCTGCACCGGCGCCAGCCGCGCCACCGGCGTCGCCGCGCCGGTGCGACCGATCTGGATCTCGATCGCCTCCAGCACGGTCATCTGCTCCTGGGCGGGATACTTGTGCGCGATCGCCCAGCGTGGCGCACGCGAGACGAAGCCCATCTCGCGCTGGCCGGCATAATCGTCCAGCTTGTAGACGACGCCGTCGATGTCGTACGGCAGGCTGTCGCGCTTCGCGCCGACGCGGCGGTAATAGGCAATCAGGCCAGCGAAACCGCGTGCCGTGTCGACTTCCGGCGACACCGGGAAACCCCATTCGCGCAGGCGCGCCAGGGTCTGCGAATGGGTCGGCGGCAAGTCACCGCCGGACACTTCGCCCACGGCGTAGGCAAAGAAGGCCAGCGGCCGTTTCGCCGTCACCGCGGGGTCGAGCTGGCGCAACGAACCGGCCGCGCCATTGCGCGGATTGGCCAGGGGTTTATCGCCGGACGCACGCGCTCGCTCGTTGAATGCCTCGAAGGCGGCACGCGGCATGATCACCTCACCGCGCACTTCGAGCACACGCGGCCAGCCTTCGCCACGCAGGCGCAACGGAATCGCGCGCACCGTGCGCAAATTGGCGGTGACATCCTCGCCTGTCGTGCCGTCGCCTCGCGTCGCACCCTGCATGAAGACGCCATCGACATAACGCAGGCTGATCGCCAGCCCATCGAGTTTCGGTTCGACCGAGAACACCGGGTCGCGCCGGTCCAGGGTCTGCTCGATGCGACGCTCGAACTCGGCAACCTCGCGATAGCGTTCGCGATCGTCCTCGCCTTCACCCTCGAAGGCATTGCCCAGCGACAACATAGGCAAGGCATGGCGTACCTCGGCAAAACCGCCCTGCGCACGCGCGCCGACCTTGCGGCTTGGCGAATCCTCGCTGGCCAGCTCCGGGTGCGCGGCCTCGATCGACTCGAGTTCGCGCAGCATGCGGTCGTATTCGGCGTCCGGGATGGTCGGATCGTCGAGCACGTGATAGCGGTAGTTGGCGTCTTCGAGCGATGCGCGCAACGCTGCTGCGCGTGTCGCTGTCTCGGCAGGGGCTAACTTGTCGGACATGGGAAACTCGTTGGATCGGGTGCGTCGAAACGGGCTGCGTCGAAGCGGGATGAGGCTCAGCGATGATAATCGCCGGCCGCTTCGGGCTGGTAGTCGACCTTCAACACGCGCAGACGGCGCTTGTGCCGGTCCGGCATCGGCCAGTCGATGCGCTGGCCGACCTTCAGGCCAAGCAGCGCGCTGCCGATCGGCGCGAAGATCGACACCGTATCCGCCTCGCCGGCGCGCTGCGGATAAACCAGGGTGAGGGTCAGCGACTCCTCACTTTCCTCGTCGACAAACGTGACGGTCGAATTCATCGTGACCACGTTCCGTGGCATGGCCGCGACCTCGACGATCTCGCCGCGCGCGAGTTCCGCGCGCAAAGGCTCGTACAGGGCCGCGTCGGCGGCCGGCTGCTTGTCCAGCAGGGCCTCGATCCGCTCGACATCCTTTTCGGAAAGGGTGATTTTCGGCTTCTTGTCCATGAGAGCGCTCCAAAGCGGTGCTCGCCCGGACGATACCGCCCCGGCGAGCGCAGGATAAAATCGGATGAAACTTGGTTAACTCTGGTGCCCCCACGGGCCAAAAGCAAGGTCCGGGGCAGCTATAATGGACCTTGATGGCAAACGACGTCCCCTTAACTTCCTCCGCCGACGTCGCCGCGGATATTCCGCTCCAGACACCTGCGCTCGCGCCCGCCGCCGCGTCGACGCGCGAGCGTTATCGTGGCCTGCTCTGGCTGGTCTCCGCCGCCTTCTTCATGCAGGCGCTGGACTCGACCATCGTGAACACCGCCGTGCCCGGCATCGCCTCGGCGCTGGCGGTAACGCCGCTCAGCATGCGCACGGCGCTGACCACCTATGTACTGACCCTGGCGATCTTCATTCCCGCGAGCCCCTGGCTGTGCGACCGCTTCGGCACGCGACGCGTCTTCGGCGCCGCGATCTCGGTATTCGCCATCGGCTCCCTGCTCTGCGGTATTGCCCAGTCGCTGCCAGAGCTGGTGGCCGCGCGCGTGGTACAGGGTCTCGGCGGCGCCGCGCTCATGCCCGTCGGCCGTTATGTGCTGGTTCGCAGCATCGACAAGCGCGAGTTCGTCGGTGCAATGGCGACGGTGGCGACTTTTGGCTTGCTCGGTTCCGTGCTCGGCCCGCTGCTTGGTGGCGCCCTGGTCGAATACACCTCGTGGCGGCTGATCTTCCTGATCAATGTGCCGGTCAGCATCCTTGGCCTGTGGTTGAACCGGCGTGAGATGCCCGAGTACCGGCTCGAGCACGCGCATCGCTTCGACGCGATCGGTTTCCTGTTGTTCGCCGGTGCCTCCGCGCTATTGCTGATGGCCGCCGAAACCGCAGGCGGCGACGGCGACTGGTCGCGCGTGGGCATGTATGCATTGAGTGCCGTCGTACTCGGTGCGGTCTATGTGTGGCATAGCGGCCATACCGAATACCCGGTTACCGATCTCAAGCTGCTGCGCGTGCGCAGCGTGTCGGTATCGCTGGCGGGCAACCTGTTCACCCGCCTCGGCGTGTCGGGCATGTTCCTGCTGCTGGTGCTGTTCCTGCAGATCGGCTGCGGATGGTCGCCGTTGATGGCCGGCCTGATGATGGTGCCGCAGGCGCTGGGGGCGATCAGCAGCAAGTCCGTGGTGCACCGCCTGCTTGCCCATTATGGATACCGCCGCCTGCTGTTGACCAACACCATCGTGGTCGCCTTCCTCCTCGGCAGCTTCGCCCTGCTCTCGCCATCGACGCCGATGTGGCTGATCGCGGCGATGGTGTATGTCTACGGCTTCTCGATGTCGTTGCAGTACACCTCGGTCAATACGCTCACCTACGTCGACATCGATATCCAGCATGCGTCGATGGCCTCGTCGATGGCCTCCACCGCGCAATACCTGTCGATGAGCTTCGGCATCGCCTTCGCCTCGCTGCTGATGGAAGCCTTCCTCGGCGGGCACGCCGCCGCGCCGGACTATGTCTGGGCGTTCCGCTACGCGGTGCTCGTGCTCGGCCTGGTGACCCTGGTCGCCAGCCTGGTGTTTTCCCGCCTGCGCGACGATCGGCCGCCACGTACGAAGCCGGCCTGAGTCAGCCGCGAATAGCGCCGTAGGCTGCCAGGGCATCCTCTCGCGAGGTTTTCAAGTCCACCAGTGGCTGCGGATAGGCACTCGCGTGTAGCCACGCGGGGTTCTCCCACGGTGCATGCACCAGCTTTCCCGGGGCATCGGCAAGCTCGGGCACCCAGCGCCGGATATACGCCCCCTCCGGATCGAAGCGTTGCGATTGCGATACCGGATTGAAGACACGGAAATACGGCGCGGCGTCCGCACCACTGCCGGCCACCCATTGCCAGCCCATCGTGTTGTTGGCCAGGTCCGCATCGACCAGGGTGTCCCAGAACCAGCGCGCGCCCTCCAGCCAGTGCTGGCGAAGGTTCTTGGTCAGGAAGCTGGCGACGACCATGCGTACGCGGTTATGCATCCAGCCAGTGGCCCAGAGCTCGCGCATGCCGGCGTCGACCAGCGGCATGCCCGTCATGCCGCGCTGCCAGCGCGTGAGCGCATGCTCGTCGCGGGCTGCCCAGTGAAAACGGTCGAAGCGCCCGTTGAAGTTGTCCGTGGGCGTCTTCGGGAAGTGATACAGCAGGTGGTGGGCAAATTCACGCCAGCCCAGTTCACGCAGGTAAGGTTCGATGTCCGGCCGGCGCCGCGTATCGGTACGCGAGGACTCGATGTGCAACCGATGGGCAATCTGCCGCGGCGACAACTCGCCGAAATGCAGATGCGGCGACATCCGCGAAGTACCGTGCCGCGCCGGAACATCGCGTGCGGTCGCGTAGGCATGCACGGCATCGTCGGCGAACAGCTCCAGCATCTCATCGGCACCCTGCTCGCCCGGCGTCCAGTCGGCGAAGCCGCGCGCCCAGTCGGGGACAGGCGGCAGACCCAGGGCATCGAGGGGCAGGCTCGCACCGGCATCGGCACAGCGTAACGGCGGGACGGGTAGCGGCACGACATCGTCCAGCTGTTGACGCAGCTTGCGCCAGTACGGCGTGAACACCCGATAGGGCTCGCCCTGCTGGGTCGCGATGCGCCACGGCTCGCACCACAGCGCCGCATTGCTGCTGTGGGCCTCCACCCCTTGCTCGCCCAGGGCCCGCTTGATATCCGCGTCGCGGGCGATGGTCGCAGGGTCATAGAGCCTGTTCCAGTACACCGCGACGGCACCCGTGTCGGCAATGACCTGGCGCAATACCGCCAGGCTGTTCCCGGCGGCCAGGTGCAGATGACCGTGTCGTTCGCGCAGCTGGCCGTCCAGGGCAGCGAGCGAATGGTGCAGCCACCAGCGACTGGCTGCGCCTGGAGCCCACGCCCCTTCTTCCTCCGGCGCGTGGATATACAGGGGCAAGACGCGTTCATGCGCGGCGCAGGCCGCCGTCAGCGCGGGCTGGTCGGCGAGGCGAAGGTCCCGACGGAACCAGACGATGGCGGTACTCATGGCGGGATTATGCCGGGCGGTATGTGCAGGCCAGGGCATGTGTGTCCGGCGTCACGTGGCAGCGATCCGCTCCAGCGGCGTTCAGCCGGAATGACTAGACTGGCGGTCAGCCCGACCCACCATGGAGGACTTATGAACATCCGCTTCGCGCTAGGCATGTCGCTCGCCACCCTGATCGGCGTTGCCGCCACCGCCCCGGCGAACGCCGCCGTACTTGTCCGCAACGACGGCATCTACGTCCGCTGCGACCAATGTGGCACGGTACAGAGCATCGAACACAACATCACCCAGGGCCGCGACCACGGCACCGCCGGCGCGATCATCGGCGCGGTGGCCGGTGGCGTCCTCGGCAACCAGGTCGGTAAGGGCAACGGCCGCAAGCTGGCCACGGTCGGCGGCGCGGTCGGCGGCGGCTTCGCCGGCAATGCCATCGGCAAGGGCGGCGGCAGCGAGAGCTACACGCTGCGCCTGAAGATGGGCAATGGCTCGTATAGCAATGTACAGGTCGCCGATGCTTCGTCGATCCGCCAGGGCGATATCGTGGTGGTCGATGAGAAGGGTAACGTTAACCGCGTGCAGTAATGGCGTTGTGGTGATACAAAAAGGCCCGCGAAAGCGGGTTTTTTTGCGTGTTCGCGAAAACCGGATGTGGTCGCCACTGGATCCCAGCCTACGCTGGGATGACGGTGAGGGGTCGAAAAACTCCTCATGCTTCATCCCCCTCACCGTCATCCCAGCGTAGGCTAGGATCCAGTGGCGTGGCGGCACGAGGCATCGACTGCATCCAGGAACGAAGACGGCAATTCGGCACGCACCGGCACACGCCACCATCCCGCCTGTGCAAACCCCGCGCACTTCACGGCATCCTTGTCTGTCATCAGCACCGGCAGGTCGTCGCCGAAGGCGAGATCGGCCGCGGTGAACGGATGATGGTCGGCGAACGGATGCTCGATCGGCTGCAGGCCATGCGCGCGCAGGCTGTCGAAGAACCTCGATGGATTGCCGATCGCGGCCACCGCGTGCACTACCGAGAAGTCGCCTAACGGCTGGCTCGCCGGGGCATCACCCAGCGACATGGCGATATCGCCGACCAGGCACATCGGCACCTCGCCCGCCTCAGCCTCGCCACCATTGCAAACCCTGAAATCGACGCTGCCCAGCCGCTCCAGCGGCTCGCGCAACGGCCCGGCGGGTAGCAGCCGGGCATTACCGAAACGGCGCACGCCGTCGATCACGCAGATCTCCACATCCCGGGCCAACCGGTAGTGCTGCAAGCCGTCGTCCGCAATCACCAGATTGCAGCCCGCGGCGATCAACAACTGGGCGGCCGCGGGACGATCCCGCCCCACGGCCACCGGCACGCCGGACTGGCGGATCAGGCAAGGCTCATCGCCGACCTCCCGGGGCGTATCCCGCTCGTCGAGCAGACGCGGACGATCGACCTGTTGCCCGCCATAGCCGCGACTGACCACGCCCGGACGCCAGCCGCGCGCGCGCAGGGCTTCGACAAGGGCGATCGTCAGCGGGGTCTTGCCGGTGCCACCGGCGGTGATATTGCCGACCACGACAACCGGGACCGGCAAACGCACTCGATCGGCGAACGGGTCATTGCGCCGGGCCATCCGCCGGCGCACCACCGCGCCGTACAGCGCTTCCAGCGGCACGGTCCACCACGGCGGCGAGGCCTTGCCGTACCAGCGCGCCTGCAGGTCGCCGGCCAGGCTCATGGGCTTAACCGGCGCGTTGCTGGTCGTGGAACTGCATGCGATGCAGGGCGGCGTAGTGGCCGCCGAGCGCGAGCAGTTCGG
>DASYLE010000103.1:0-15020 GCA_036009745.1 Luteibacter sp.
TCCTGACCCGGCAGTTCCGCTTCCCCGCCTTCGTCAACGGCCATGACGGCATGCTGGTCGAGGCACCGGCCGGCCTGCTCGACCATGCCACGCCCGAGCAGCGCATCCGTGCCGAGGTCGAGGAGGAAACCGGTTACCGCGTGGGCGAGGTGCGCAAGATCTTCGAAGCCTTCATGAGCCCGGGATCGGTCACCGAGAAACTCTATTTCTTCGTCGCCGAATACGACGCGGTATCGCGGATCGGCGCCGGCGGCGGTATCGAAGCGGAGGGCGAGGACATCGAAGTACTCGAACTGGCATTCGACGAGGCAATGGCCATGGTCCGTGACGGCGAGATCGTCGATGGCAAGACCATCATGCTGCTTCAGTACGCTGCGCTACACCTGTTCGTGGAGGACAATGGGACCTTCCGATCCTGACGGTGAACCGACCATGAGCTCCTCCGACGACGATTTCGAAGCCGGGAACGACTTCGACGAAGAGCTGGAAGGCGGCGATCTGGTAGAGGCATCGGTCTGGCAATTGCTATCACTGATCAATCCGGGCGACGAGGAAACGGCGCTGCAGCAGTTCTCGGCCTACCGCGAGGCCATCGCCCAGGCCGATGACGAGGACATCGATCCGGTCCAGGTCGTTGGGCGGGTGATCGACTGGCGCTCGGGTTTCCGCGTCGATGGGAAGGATACGCGCGCCCTGGTCCAGGCCATCGATGAGCTGGCCTCGCGCTGGAACCTGGATATCGACTGGGATGGCGATCCGGACGACGACGACTTTCATGCCGATATCGACGCGGCGTCGTTGTTCGCTACCGCCTACGACCGCCTCGCCGAGCACGGTTACACCCTGTGGTCCTGGGAAACCGACGACGATACCTACGCGGGCTGGATGACCTCGACGCGCGACAACGAAATCATGCGCGAACTGGCCACGTCGCTGAGCGTCAATATCCGCCCGGGTAGCGACGTGACCTGATTCACGACGTTATTGGCCGACGACCTGCAGCAGCTTGTCGACGGCGATAACCTGCCCACCCCTGGCCGTCAGTTTCCCCGCCTTGTCATCCCAGTGCAGGTGCGTGGTCTTGCCCACGCCGTGCTCGTAATCGTTGCTGACGCCGTCGTCATCGTAGAGCGCGAAGTCGGCATCCCGACCGGGATAAACGCGGATCGAGGCAAGCGGCTGGCGGGTCGCGGTGCTCGGGATATCCACTCCCGTCGGGACGATCGAGCCCGCCCTGACGAACAACGGGATCGTATCGATCGGCGCGGCCACCGTGATGCTCTGGCCACCGGGGAACTTCTCGTTGGTCCAGTAGTTGTACCAGTCGCTGCCGGCCGGCAGGTAGACCTCGCGGTTTTCGATGCCCTGGTCGGTGACCGGCGCAACGAGGAAGGCCGGGCCGAACATGTATTCGTCGCCGATGTTCGCCACCTTCGGATCGCTCGGGAAATCCATGAACAGGCCGCGCATGAAGGGCGCGCCGGTATCGTACGTGGTCTTGCCCATGGCGTAGAGATACGGCATCAGCGTGTAGCGAAGTTTCAGGTATTTCACCACGACCTGCTCGGCGCCCTTGCCGTAGGCCCACACTTCGGTCGCCTTGCGCATGCCATGGATGCGCAAGGTCGGGGTGAACGTGGCGTACTGGAACCAGCGCGCGAACAGTTCCGGATAGTCGTCATAGTTGCCCACGACAGCACGTGCATCGGACGGATCGACCAGCGGCTTGCGCAGCGGTGTGTGCTGCGCCGGCAAGGCCTGCCAGCCGCCGATGTCGTTGCCCCAGTACGCCATGCCCGATGCGGTGAAGTCCAGGCCGGTCGGCACCTGCCGCTTCAGTGCTTCCCAGGTTGGCTGGATGTCCGAGGACCAGAACAGCGCGCCGTTGCGCTGCGCCCCGATGTAGGCAGCGCGGGCCAGGATCAGGTTGCGCTTGTTCGGCCGGTCACGGCGCGAGCCCTCGGCGACGCCCTGCGTGTGCAGCAGCGGAAACAGATTGTGATAGCGGTCGCCCGACCCGATGCCGTAGAAAAAGCCATCCGGCACCAGGTCCGGCTCGGTCTCGTCGAGCCAGAAATAGTCGAAGCCCTTCGACGCGATATTGTCGCGGATCTGCCCCCAGAACCAGGCGCGGGCCTGCGGGTTGGTGCTGTCGATCAGGGCGCCAGCGCGATCGCTGCGGAACGGCAGGCCGTCCACCGGCTCGCCCTTGGCATCCTTCAACAACCAGCCCTTGTCGGCCAGGAAGGCAAAGTACCGCGACGAACGCTCGAAGCGCGGCCACACGCTGATGATGCTCTGCATGCCTTCGGCGTGCAGGGTCTTGTTCATCGCGGACGGGTCGGGAAAGTCCGCCGGGTTGATGTCCATCTGGCCCATCTTCGTCCAGTAGAACCAGTCCAGCACCATGATGTCGAGCGGATAGCCGCGCTGGCGGTAACCGGCGGCGGCATCGAGGATCTGCTGCTGCGATTCGTAGCGCGCCTTGCTCTGGATCAGGCCGAACGCGGCCTTCGGTGGCAGCGGCGTGGCGCCGGTGAGCTTGCGGTAGCCGGCGTAGATCTCATCGGTGCTGTTGCCGGTGATGACGAAGAACGAGATCCGCTCGCCGACATTCGACTGCCATACCGTGCGCCCGTGGATCGCCGCCGAGATGCGCGTGGCCGAGGGGTTATCCCAGACGATGCCGTAGCCCTTGTTGGTGACCAGGAAGGGCACGCAGACGGTTTCGCCAGCCGGCGCGTCATAGTCGTGCTTGCACTCGATGGTGCGGCCCCGGTAATCCAGGATGCCTTCCTGGTTCTGGCCAAGCCCGTAGTAGTGCTCGTCCAGCGGCGCGGTGAAGCTCGCGCCCACACGCCAGGTCTGCTCGCCGGCAACCGTATGCGGCGACATTTCCCAGCCGGTCATGTCGACAATCACCTCGCCGTCGGGCTTGCGCACCTTCAGCGTGACCGGCGCCAGCGTTGGCGCGAAATAGCGCGCCATGGTGTCCATCGGGCCTGGTTTCGGCTGGGCGGCGATCTCGAGCGTCAGACCGGCCGACGTGAAGCTATCGCCAGCGGCATCGAGCTTATGGGTCCAGCCGTGTTCGTCGGGGCTCCCGGTGAAACCGTATCCAGGAGCCGCCTTGGCCAGCGCCTCGTCCGGACTGATGCTGACGCGGACGATATTCGGCGCGTAGGCTTCGACCAGGACATGGCTGCCGTTTCGATCCAGCAAGGCCAGTGGTGCCGCCAGGGCGCTCCCTGTCAGCAAACAGAGCGCGAGACCGACGACCCGGCCGTGCCTGGCCAACCGCCTGCCCGTGACGATACGTTCGCTATTGCCGGTCATCCACCACCCCTCGATCCGCGCGGCTGCACCGCTACTGCGGGATGTCGCCGAAACCGGCTACCGCTCCCGCGACTCCTCCGGATTATGCCGAGGCAACCGGCCTCCGAGCCGTGTCTTTGAAAAATAAGAAAGCGATACGGTCAATTTCTTACTGGCCGCGCTGTCCGGCCGAGGGCAATTCCGAGCGCTCGGCTCCAAAGGACTCGCGAACAGGGTTCGCTCCACAACAAAGCTTGCGCAGACTTGTGGGAGCGAACCCTGTTCGCGAGTCCCTTGGGGCCGGGCCGACACGAACTTGAGTTCCCGCGAGTGGCCTACCAGCGATAGCGCACCGAGGCGGTCATCGTCCGCGGGTAGCCGTAGTAGCACCAGATGCCGCTATTGCAGGCGGTGACATACTTGCGGTCGAACGCATTGGCCGCGGTCAGCTGGAAGCGCCACTGGTCCATGTCGTAGTGTGCATTCGCGTCGTACAGCACATAGCCGCCGGTGCGGAATTCATTGAGCGCGTCGCCATAATGTTCACCGATATAACGCACGCCGCCGCCGAAGCCGAAGCCGGCCAGCGCGCCTTCGTGCAGCATGTAGTCGGCCGACAGCGAGGCCTGCCGCTTCGGGACCAGCGCGACCTGCTTGCCTAGCGTGTTGTCGTTCGCCTCGGTGACCTTGGCGTCGGTATAGGCATAGGCCGCGGTCATCGAGAAATTGTCGGTGACCGCGATTGTGCCCTCCAGCTCGGCGCCGCGGGTGCGCGTCTTGCCCTGCTGCAAGGAGAAGAAGATGTGCTCCGGATCGACCGTCAGTGCGTTCGTCTGGGTCAACTGGTACACGGCGGCGGTGATCAGCGTACGGCCATCCGACGTCTGGTATTTCGCGCCGGCTTCGTACTGGTTGCCCGTGGTCGGTTCGAAGGCCTTGCCGGCGAAGGTGGTGCCGACCGTGGTCTTGAACGAATGCGAGTAGGCCAGGTACGGCACGATGCCGGCGTCGGTCCGGTAGTTGATGCCGAGGCGGCCGGAGAAGGCATTGTCGTCCTGCTTCCGATGAGTACCGGCGATACGGTCGTCGACGTCGTTGCTGACCCAATCGTTGCGGCCACTTACCACGACGCCCCATTTGCCGTAGTCGATCTGGTCCTGCACGTACGCGCCGAGTTGTTTCAGCGTGCTGTCGACGTTGGTGGTGAACGGGGCGAAGGGGATCGGCGCGCCATAGACCGGGTTGAAGATATCCAGCGTCGGCGCGGGGCCGAAGCCGGACTTCGAATCGTTGCTGCTGCGCAGGTAATCGATGCCCATCAGCACGGTCTGCGAGAGTTCGCCGCTGGCGAATTTCGCCTCCGCCTGGTTGTCCACCGCGAAGACATGCGACTCGTTGAAGACCGGGAAGTTATAGCGATTGATGACGCGCAGGTCGTCGTCGGCAAAGCCCAGGCTGCCGATCGAGCGATGATCGACCTTGGCGTTCTGCACGCGCAGGTCCTGGCGCAGCGACCAGGTATCGTCGATGCGGTGGGTGAATTCGTAACCGATGGACTCATCGGTCTTGCGGTAGTGGTCGTAGTCCGGCTCGCCGGTATTCACATCGCGCGGAATCTGCCCGTTCGGATTCGGATAGAGCGTTCCCTGGGACGGCAGGAACCCGGACACGCCGTTCGACAACGCGCGCTGGTAACGGGCGAGGATGGTCAGCGAGGTATCGTCGTCCGGCTTCCAGGTCAGGCTCGGCGCGAAGTAGTAGCGATCGTCCTGCGAATGCTTGATCGGTGCATCGCCCTGACGCGCCAGTGCGACCAGACGGAACAACAGCTTGCCATCGGCATCGAGTTTGCCACCGGTATCCGCCGCAAGCTGGCGCTCGCCGAAGCTGCCGATAGTGGCCTCGACCTCGCGCGGCGCTTCCTCGCTGGGCCGCTTGCTGGTCATGTCGATCATGCCGCCCGGTGGCAACTGCCCGTACATCGCCGACGACGGGCCCTTGTTCACTTCGATGCGCTCGAGGCCGTAGGGCTCGATGCGAGAGTCCGCGGTCCAGTCGCCGTTCGGCAGGGCCAGGCCATCGAGGAAACGCGCCGGGTCGTAGCCGCGGACGAGGATCCAGTCGCTGCGCTGGTCCATGCCGTAGCTGCCGCCCACGACGCCAGCGGTGTAACGCACCGCTTCGTCGAGCCCCTGCACACCATAGGTATGCATGCGATCCGGCGTGATCGTGCTTACGGACTGCGGGATATCCACGGTCGCCGTGGCCGTCTTCGTCGTCGAAAAAACCACGTTCACCGCATCGAGCGCGACCGTATCCGACTTCTTTTTCGCGTCCGCATCCTGAGGGTTGTCGGCGGCGACGGCCGAGGCGGCGAACGCCAGGGACAGCGCAAGCAGGAGCGTGCTTCGGCGCAGGGGCAGCGACATATCGGTAATCCAGATGGGAGGGAGCGCAGCGAGGCGCGTGCCGCGAGAACCTGCGACATTACATAATGATAACGATTCTTATTTACACGTCAAGCCGTGCGATGTCGCCGACGCCACCAGAACAGGATGCCGGTCACCAGCAGGAAGCTGGGCAGCAAACCGGTAAAGGCCGCCAGACCATGCCAGAGCCAGCCGCCGACCGCCGCCGAATGGATCGGGAATAGCCCGTTGTTGAGGCGACTGCCCTGGCCGAGGCGAGTCGCATCCTCCCCGCCGACGACCTGGGAGCTGGCCGGGTCGAGCCACAGCGTGCTGCGCCCGCTCGGATTCCATTCGCCTGGACGGCGTACCCGCATGACCAGCGGCGCATGGTCGCGCAGCGGAAGGTTCAGCCGCGTCAACTGGGCATCCGGTACGGCGGCCTGCGCGGCCATCAGCAGCTTCGGCCAGTCGACCGTGTCCGCGCTTGATTCGAGCTTCGGCGGTTTGGCCGGGGTTGGCTCGCCAAAGGCCTGGGCCAGCCCGGTGCGCACCGCGCCGCGGTAGGCCATCGTCGTTCCCGTGCCGATCATCACCAACAACAGCGGGAACGCGATGACACCGGCCATGCGATGCCAGCTCGCCCAGCGCAAGGTCGCCGGCTGCGTGTGCGGGCGCAGATGCGACCACATCCGGCGTCGGCCGGGCCAGTACAGATAGATACCCGAAAGGATCATGTACAGGCCGGCGAAAGCGACGATACCGAGGATGGTCTCGCCGGTCTTGCCGCCAAGCAGATGGGTATGCCAGTCGAGCAACACCAGTAACGGATCGCTGCGCCCGCTACGGCGCAACAGCAGGCGACCATCGCCCGCATCGAAGTAGACCCGATCGCCACCGGCGACACTGCCCTCCCATACCGGCAGTTCTTCGTCCGGCAAGGACATGCCGCGCAACTGCATGCCTTCCTTCGTATCGAGGATTTTTGCCAGCGACTCGCCCTGCACAGCCAGCGATGGCAACGGATGGCCCAGCAATTCGGGATGCATGGCCCGCAGCAGCGGCCCTTCGAAGGTCAGGATCGCCCCGGACAAGGTGACCAGCGACAGCACCACGCCCAGGCTCATGCCCAGCCACAGGTGCAGGGTCTTCAGTACAAGGCGGCCACGGCGTGGCGTACGGGGAGTGGCGGTCATCGATCGATCCTCAGAAATCCACCGACGCCTGCACGTAATACGTGCGCGGCTGGCCAACGTAGATGCCGTCGTTATTGTCCGTCGAGCGGGTGAAATAACGGCGGTCGAAAATATTCTTCACACCTACGCCAAGTCGCAGGTTCGACATCGACGGACCGAAGGCGTACTCGGCACGTGTGTTCCAGGTGGTCCAGCCGGGGATGTCGCCCAGATCGCCTTCGGGCGTGCCTTCGCGCACATACTCGGTGGGTGCCCCCGGGTCGAAGCTCGGCGTGCCCGGCGAATGCTGGCGTGATTGCGTGAACGTATCGAGATTGAAGGTCCATGCCGCGCGTTGGTAACGCAGGCCAAGGTTCGCCGTACGCCGCGAATAGAACGGCAGGTCATCGCCGGCGAAGGAACCGAACTTGTAGAAAGCGTGCGTATATGTCGCCGTGCCCCACAGGCTCAAGCCGACGAGGCGGTCATCGTAATGACCCAGATCGACATGCGCGGCCGACTCGATGCCCTTGTGCGTGGTCGCGCCAAGGCTGGTCCAACCATCATAGGAATCGGGCACATCGGGCAGCTTGCCGACGAACTGGAGTTCATGGTCGAAATTGATCCGGAACAGCGACACCTCGCCACCCCAGCCTCCGTTGCCGTACCGCGTCCCCAGTTCATAGGTGCGCGCCTTCTCTGGCTCCAGCCCCTGGGCGAACTGGTTGGTCGAATCCTTCTGGCCGATCTGGAAGTACTGCAGGCTGCCGAACGAGGTCTCGGCATTGCCGTAGATGTTCCAGAAATCCGTCAGCCGATAGATCACATTGAGCGACGGCAGCGGCTTGGAATACTTTTCGCGCCGATAGCTCGGTCCGGCGACGATCACCGTCTTGCTGGGATGGGCCTGCCACCATGTGTCGATCCGCTCGTAACGCAGGCCCGGCGTGATCGTCCAGCTCCCCGCGTTGATCGTGTCGTCGATATAGACCGCATTGGCTTCGGTGCCGCCGGTATTGTTGCCGGTCAGCGTGTAGGGGCCGCTGTATGGATTCGTATCGTACGGGGTGTAGTTCAGCGGAGAGGTGTATTTCGCATTACGGAAGGTGCTCTCGTGCATCGCCTCGTTGAGGTAGCGATAGCCGACGCTGATTTCATGCGTCACCTGGCCCCAATCGAACAGCTGCGAGTAGCGCGGCTCGATCGCAAACGTATGGTAGTAACGCGGATAGGCCATCAGCTGATGCGAGTACAGCCCCGTCTTCGGATCTTGCGTGATTGTTTCGATATGGCTGCCACGGAAGCTGTCCGTGTAGTAAGTCAGCACTTCGAAGCTGCGGCGATCGTCGCGGTGGCTGTAGCGCAATACGGCGTCCTTGCGCGTGCCGTGGAAATCGTCGAAGGGTCGGCGCGACTGGAATGGGTCGGCATCGTAGTCGGCCTGCGAAAGACCACCCGGCATGCCCGCCTGCCCGTCGTAGTAATGCAGGCTGCCGCTGATCTCGTCGGTCGGGCTGAGCGCGTATTTCGCCTTGAGCATCACATCGTCGATGCGCTCGTTGTCTTCGTGCTCGCGATAACCGGGACCTTTGACCCCGTTGTAAAGCAGGGCCACACCCAGTCCCCCCGGCGTGGTACCGCCGAGGAACACATTGCTTTGCGTACGAATCCCGCCCTGCTCCGCGCCCTGCATCTGCACGCCAGCGCTGCCACCAAAATCCTTCGGAATCTCGCGTGTCACGAAATTGATGATGCCGCCGACGTTCTGCGGCCCGTAACGCACCGAACCGCCGCCACGCACCACATCGACGGCCTGCAGGTTGCCCAGCGCCACCGGCGCCATCGATACCTGCGGCTGGCCGTATGGCGCCACCGCGATCGGCACGCCGTCGAGCAGGATCGTCGAGCGCGGCGACAGTCGCGACGTCAGGCCACGCACGCCCACGTTCAACGACACATCGGTGCCGCCAGTGCCGTTGCTTTCCTGCACCTGCACACCCGGTACCTGACGCAAGGCATCGCGCAGGTTGACCGCTCCGCTTTCACGCACCTGCTCGCTACGGATCACCGTGCGCGCACCGGGATGGTCCTTGACGTCGCGCGCGCTGGCGTCGCCCAGCCAGTCGCCGACGACCTGTACGCCCTGGAGCTCGGTCGCCTGCGGTGCAGCCGCGGCCGAAGGCGCCGGATCGACGGCCATCGCCTGCTGGGCGAAGGAAACACAAGGCATCGTGCCGGCGGTCAGCACCGCGGCAATAGCAAGACTAAGGGGGCGCATAGGGAGAGCGATGTCGAAAGAACGGGTATTGTAGATGCGAATCATTCGCACATCAATCGTAAGAAGGCCGCTCCGACACGCCATTGTGCGAAATCCTGCACTACTTCATCCCGGATTGGCGCAATTGTTTAGCTAATGCGCCAAGGCCATGCTGGTCCGTACCTACAAGACGAGCCATCCCATGACCAAGACCGTCCTCATCACCGGCGCCTCGACCGGCTTCGGCAAAACCACCGCGCAGTATTTCGCTGGCCAGGGCTGGAACGTCATCGCGACGATGCGCAGCCCGGCTGACGGCGCCGACCTGGCGAAACTCGACAACCTACTCGTCACACGCCTGGACGTGCAGGACCTGTCCAGCATCGACCAGGCGATCGCCGGCGGCATCGAGCGTTTCGGCAGGATCGACGTGTTGATCAACAACGCCGGCTTCGGCCTTTTCGGTGTCTTCGAAGGGATCGCGCGCGAAAAGATCAGGGAGCAGTTCGACGTCAACGTCTTCGGCGTCATGGACGTCACCCGCGCCATCCTGCCGCACTTCCGTCAGAACAAGGCGGGCGTCATCCTCAACGTCAGTTCGGGCGCCGGCGTATTCACCCTGCCGATGATTTCGATCTACTGCGCCAGCAAGTTCGCCCTCGAAGGCTTTTCCGAAGCCCTGTCCTATGAGCTTTCGCCGCTAGGCATCACCGTCAAGGTCGTCGAGCCGGGCGGCGTGATCAGCACCAACTTCGGCAAGCGCAGTGGCGACGAGGCCGGCCAGGTCGAAACCCTGCCCGACTACGACGCATTCGTTACCGCCACCAATGCCCTATTCGCAGGCTTGCGCGGACAACGACTGGCGACCGAAGAGGACGTGGCCAAGGTCATTTTCGACGCGGCGACCGACGGCTCCGATCGGCTGCGCTACGTTGCCACCGACGACATCAAGCCACTGGTGAAGGCGCGCAGGGAAGCCTCGGAAGAGGAATACATCACCTTTATGCGCTCAACGTTCTCGACGGCGTCCTGAGCATTTGCCATGCGCCGCTCTCCAGGGGCGGCGCATGGCAAACATGGCATCAGGCGTCATGATGGGAGACTGCGCCGAAAAGGCTGTTCGTGATCGTACGAATCGCCAGGCCTGTCTGCACCACGGTGGCCCCGATCAGCACCATGAACACGTTATGCGTGACCGTGCGATCCGCCGGTGTCAGCGCGCTCGCGAGTATCGCGTCGTTCTCGAAATCCAGCTGCATGAAGATGAGCAGGGTCACGACCAGGTTCAGTGCAACGAAAATGCCGCACGCCACCAGCACCATCACCCAGCGCTGACGCCGGAGCGCAGCCTGGCTGAGCGCGTCGCCCACGGTATCCGGCAGCGGCTTGTCGACCATCCTGACCATGGGCTTGTCCTTGCAGTCGCCCCGATCATCTCCGCCTGCCGACGTGATGGCCCCAGGGTGAAAGCCCGGTCTGCCGTAGGCGCAGGCCCCGCCGGATGTAAGCCTTCAAGGAGCGAGCGGAATTCTCTGCATGACGCCGTCTTTCTTATCCATCATCTCGATCCGCTTCTGCTCGTCCGCGGATTCAACCGCCAGTTTCATCAGGGCGATGGATCGTCGAAGGACTTCCCCGTTGCTGGGCGCCCCAAGGAACTGTCGTATCTCGTCGATGGAGCGCTCCATCGTGGAGTCGACGGTATAAGTGGTCAGCTTGGCCATGGAGCGACGTCCTGTCGGAATTCGTATGAATTACATACGAAAACCCGCTAACCGTCCACCTCGCCACGTTCTGCATGCAAGGGGCGAAAACACGCGACAATAGCGACTTGTCACCGGGAAAACGCTCACATGGCCGAATACACTTTGATGGATCTCGAACAGGCTTACGAGACGCGTAAGGCGGTCGAGGCGAAGTGGGAGCGCTACAACGGCAACAACCCGAACAAGTACCGTTCGGAGCGAAGGGCCGCACAGGAAGCGGTACTCCGTATCGAAGAGAGCCTGAAGGCCGCGGGCACGCTGGAACGCACGCCGGAAGAGCGATTGAGCCTCGCACTCGATACGCTCCATCCTGGCGCCCAGGCAAAGGACGTGGTGGAGCACGATGGCGTGCGCTACGAGCGTCGCTTCCAGCCCATGGGCAAGTTCACGGACGGCCAGCCTGAACGCTGGAAGGGCTATTGGGTGGAATTGCCCGTCTGAGCGATTCATGTCGATTTTTTACACGAGAAGCGACATGAAACTTCCACATGTCGCTAGCGTCGACATGGAAAGAAGACTTGTCGATACATCGCCAGTCCATCGACATCTTCCCTTGGTGCGCCCTTGCACAAAAAAAACCGCCACAAGGGCGGTTTTTTGTTTTGGCTGGGAGACTAGGATTCGAACCTAGATAAACAGTGTCAGAGACTGTTGTCCTACCGTTAGACGATCTCCCAAAAAACTGCCGTGCGAAGCGCTCTGACCTGGTGCGCCGTACGGTGTCGCGCTTTCCGGGGGACAAGCCCCGGAAGAAACTTAGCGCTTGGAGAACTGGGTAGCGCGACGTGCCTTGTGCAGACCGACCTTCTTACGCTCGACTTCGCGGGCGTCGCGGGTCATGAAACCGGCCTTGCGCAGCGGCGACTTCAGGCTTTCGTCGTATTCGACCAGGGCGCGGGCGATGCCGAGGCGGATAGCGCCGGCCTGGCCCGTGATGCCGCCACCGGCGACCGTCACCATGATGTCGAACTTGCCGATGTTCTCGGTCAGCTCGAGCGGCTGGCGCACGATCATGCGCGAGGTCTCACGACCGAAGAACTGCTCGATGGGCTTGCCATTGACCACGATGCCGCCACTGCCCTTGCGCAGGAACACGCGAGCTGCGGAGGTCTTGCGGCGGCCGGTGCCGTAATTCTGCTGAATCGCCATATCGGTTCCTTAGAGTTCCAGCGCCTGCGGCTGCTGTGCGGTATGCGGATGCTCGGTGCCGCCGTATACCTTGAGCTTGCGATACATCGCACGACCCAGCGGATTCTTCGGAAGCATGCCCTTCACGCCGATCTCGATCACGCGCTCCGGGTGCGTCGCCAGCAGGTCCTTGAGACTCATCGTCTTCAGGTTGCCGACGTAGCCGGTAAAGCGGTGGTACTTCTTGTCATCCAGCTTGGCGCCGGTGACCGTGATCTTCTCGGCGTTGATCACGACGATGTAATCGCCGGTATCGACGTGCGGGGTGAACTCCGGCTTGTGCTTGCCGCGCAGACGATGCGCGATTTCGGTGCACAGACGGCCGAGCGTCTTGTTCGTGGCATCTACCACGAACCAGTCGCGCTTGACGCTTTCCGGCTTGGCGCTGAACGTTTTCATTTCGGAATACCTAGTCTGCCGCCGCGAGGGCGGTACACGAAATCGGTGGATCAAAGGCGCGAGAGAATAGCTGAATTCCCTTCCATCACGCAAGCCCACAAGCCAGTGGGCTTCGGGCCGGCGATGATAGCATGATCCGCATGGCCGTCGACACCCGCAGCACAATCCTTGCCCTAGCCGATCAATGCGTGATGTGTGGGCTGTGCCTGCCATTCTGCCCTACTTATGGGCTGGACGGGCAGGAAGCCGAATCCCCGCGTGGGCGGATCGCCATGGCCGCGGCCCTGGCGCGCGGCACGGTCGCCCCGGAACCCGCGCTGCGCCTGCACCTGGACCATTGCCTGGGTTGCATGGGCTGCGAGCGGGTCTGCCCGGCGAATGTGAAATATGGGGACCTGCTGGTCGAGACGCGGGCCCTGCTGGGCCCCGGGCCGGACTATCCGCATGCGCTGACGGCGGCGCTGAAACGCCCTTTTTTGCTGCGCCTCATGAAAAAGAGCCGGATGGGTGCCCTGCTCGGCCGGCTCGGACGCCGCCGGCCGGCGCGCTCGGCATGGGGCGCGGCGCTCGGCCTGATGCCACGCACAAGCTACCGGACAGCCTTGCCACGCCTAGCGTCCGCGAATACGGGCAAGACACATGTCGCTATCTTTCCCGGCTGCGTGGCCAGCGTCGAGGATGCCGACGCCCAGCGCGCGGCCGAACTGCTGCTTGGCGCGGCCGGCTTCCGGGTCAGCGTGCTGCCGGCGCTCTGCTGTGGGGCGATGGATGCGCATGGCGGCCTGGCCGCTGGCGCCGCACGCTCGGCGGCGCAGGTTCGCGAGGCATGGACCTCCCTGGGCGCGGAACGGCTGGTGACGGTAACCCCCGGTTGCCTGTCCACCCTACGCCGGGCCTTGCCCGATACGCCAGTGGACGATGCGACCGCATTGATAGCGGCAAACGCCGCCTCGCTGCGCTTCAAGCCGTTGAATGAACGTGTAGCCCTGCATATTCCATGCACCCAGGCCAATGTCGCGCGCAGCGATGACGCCCTACGCCGGTTGCTGCAGGGCATTTCCGGGGTCGATCTGAAGCCCTTGCCGGCGGCGCCTTATTGTTGCGGAGCAGCCGGCACCCACATGCTCGAGTTTCCGGAACGCGCGGCCATCCTGAGGGATGAGAAACTTGACCAGGTCGCCGGACTGGCGCCCGACCTGCTGCTGTCGTCCAATATCGGCTGCCGCCTGCATCTGGCCGCCGGCATGTCGGGCGCCAGCCGCGTCCGTCACCTGCATCCGCTTACCCTGCTCGCCCGCCAACTGGAAACCTCATGACTGCTCGCACGCTTTCGCCCCTGGATCGATTGCTTTCGGGCATAGAGCGCGCGATGGAAGCAGTCGCCGGCTCGCCGGAACCGGGCCGGGTCTCGCCGGGCGACGCCGTGGCCGACGCCATGCTGGACGATGACGAACGCCGCCACGCGGCGGGCCTGATGCGGATCAACCATACCGGCGAGGTCTGTGCGCAGGCGCTGTATGTCGGCCAGGCGGCACTGGCACGCACCGGCGAGATTCGGGCCCATCTGCTGCATGCGGCTGACGAGGAAACCGATCACCTGGCCTGGTGCGCCGGGCGCCTGAAGCAATTGGACAGCCGCCCCAGCCTGCTCAATCCGCTGTGGTATGCGGGCAGCTATGCGATCGGCGTCGCCGCCGCCGCCGTGGGAGACCCGGTCAGCCTGGGCTTCGTCGTCGAGACCGAGCGCCAGGTCGAGGCCCATCTGGCCGAGCATATCGAGAGCCTTCCCGCCGAAGACCAGCGCTCGCGCGCCATCCTCGCCCAGATGCAGGCCGATGAGATTCGCCACGCCGAACAGGCGCAGGCACGCGGCGGGATCGACCTGCCGATGCCGATTCCACTCGTGATGAAGGCGATGTCGAAGGTGATGAAGGCCGTCGCTTATCGTATCTAGGGAGCCTCTGATCTATTCCGCGCAGGCGTGAAATAGATCAGAGGCTCCCTAGCGGCAAAAGCCGAGGCCATCCGACTGCATATGGAAGTGCGTGCTGTGCTCCGGGTTGTAGCCCGGGCCCAGAATCATGCCGAAGTAGGGGCAACCATCCTGCTGTAGCCCCCGCAGCCATTTCCCTGTCCCGTCTGGACTCTTCCAGTCCCTGGCAATCGCGATCCGCCGCCCGTCGGCAAGACGGAAGCCGGTGACGTCGATCGCCTCGGCCGTCGCATGACGGCTGCGAGCCGCGCCCGCCTGCGAGTAGAGGTTGCGACAGGCGTAGCTGCCGACATGATCGATGGTCTTGACGCCGATACCGAAGGACGCCCTTGCTTCAGGCTGCAATACCTGGCGATCGAACAGCACCAGCGAGGCGGCCAGCGGGCAAGTCACCAGGGTCGGCGTGGCGAGCACGGCCATGCCGGTACCGCGCAGGCGTACCGCATCGTGCCAGCCGCAGCCGTTACCGGCGTCCTGGTCCGGAACCGGCTGGAATATCGCACCGGCGGCAGTCAGGGC
>DASYLE010000104.1:0-53196 GCA_036009745.1 Luteibacter sp.
CGGGCGCGTGGTGGCGATGGTCAGCTCACCGGAGCCATCGGTCAGCGGATAGCGGATCGACCAGAGGAAACCGTCTTCCTCCTCGCTGACGACTTCGAGGTCCGAGATCGCCGTCTTCAGCACCGGGTCCCAGTTGACCAGGCGCTGGCCGCGGTAGATCAGCTTCTCCTCGGAGAGGCGGACGAAGGTCTCGAGCACTGCCGCGGACAGGCCCTCATCCATGGTGAAGCGCTCGCGGCTCCAGTCGCCCGAGGTACCGAGCCGGCGCATCTGCCGGCCGATGGTGCCGCCGGACTCGGCCTTCCAGGCCCATACGCGATCGATGAAGGCTTCACGGTCGAAGTCCGAGCGCTGCTTGCCCTCGGCATTGATCTGGCGGGTAACTACCATTTCCGTGGCGATGCCGGCATGGTCCATGCCGAGCTGCCACAAGGTATCGAAGCCGCGCATGCGGTGGTAGCGGATCAGCGTGTCCATCAGCGTGTGCTGGAACGCGTGACCCATGTGCAAGGTGCCGGTGACATTCGGCGGCGGCAGCATGATCGTATACGGCGTGCCCTTGCCGGACGGCTTGAAATAGCCGTTGCCTTCCCACTGGGCATACCACTTCGACTCGATCAGGCTGGGCTCGAAACTCTTGTCCATGGGGAGGGATACTCGGGGAAATTCCTCGATTGTAACGCCACAAGACCGTTTCGTTGGAGGGTTTCAGCCCCCTCGCAGGGTCCGGCCATAGGTGTGTACCTCATCCACCAGCACCTTGACGTTGGCCGGATCCACTTCCGGCGTAATCCCATGCCCAAGATTGAAAATATGCCCCGGATGGTTGCCAAAGCTGTCCAGCACCGCCCGGGCCTCACGCCGGACGATATCCGGCGAAGCCCTTAATACCGCCGGGTCGAGGTTGCCCTGCAGGGCAACGCGATCGCCAACGCGGGTGCGCGCATCGCCGATATCGATCGTCCAGTCGACCGCCATGGCGTCGGTACCGGTGTCCGCGATCGCTTCCAGATGGCCATTGGATCCCTTGGAAAACAGGATCGTCGGCAGGTCGCGGCTGCGTGGGTCGGCTTTCAGGTCGGCGACGATGCGCGCCATGTAGCGCAGGGAAAACTCGCGGAAGGCGGCGGGGCCGAGCATGCCGCCCCAGGTGTCGAAGATCATCAACGCCTGCGCGCCGGCCTCGGCCTGGGCGATCAGGTAAGCGCTGACCGAGCGGGCGACGACGTCGAGCAGACGGTGGGCGAGGGCCGGATCGTTCCAGGCCAGGGCCTTGACCCGGGCGAAATCGCGCGAGCCTTCGCCTTCGACCATGTAGCAGGCCAGGGTCCAGGGGCTGCCGGAAAAGCCGATCAGCGGCACCCGGCCATGCAATTCCTGGCGGATCAGGCGCACCGCGTCCATCACGTAGCGCAGTTCGCCGGCCATGTCCGGCACGGCGAGACGGTCGATGGCTGCGGCATCGCGCACCGGGTTCGCGAAGCGTGGGCCCTCGCCCTGGGCGAAGGACAGGCCGAGGCCCATCGCATCGGGAATGGTCAGGATGTCGGAGAACAGGATGGCCGCATCGAGCTCGAAGCGCTCCAGCGGCTGCAAGGTGACCTCGCAGGCCAGTTCCGGGTTCTGCGCCAGGGCCATGAAGCTGCCGGCGCGTTCGCGCGTGGCGCGGTATTCCGGCAGGTAGCGTCCGGCCTGGCGCATGACCCAGATGGGCGTCGTGTCGACCGGTTCGCGGCGCAGGGCGCGCAGGAAGCGATCGTTTTTCAATGCCTCAACGGCCATGCGGCGACTCCATTCCCTGACTGAACATCACTTTGAATCCACGTTTGATTTGCAGGTCGCGCGCCTTGGCGAACGCGGCAAGGGCGTCGTCGCGTTCGAGGTAGACCTCGCGCTTGAGCGTCGCCTTGCCACCCTGGGTGCCGGTCTCGCGATACAGCGTCCAGCCGCCAAGCAGATCCTGCTCGAGGGTTATCTGGACGTAGCGCGGCGCCTCGGCGGCTTCCGGCATGGTTTGCATGTAGATGCGCATGGGGCGGCATGGTCTGGCGCTGGACCGACCATTGTAGGCCTTGCCCCTGCGGGAGCGTTAGCGCAGCACCGCCAGCACATCCGCCTCGTCGACTCCGGGCACGATCTCCGCGCGCCCGATCCCACGCCACAGGATCAAGCGCAAGGTGCCGGCCACGTTCTTCTTGTCCAGCCGCATCAGGGCAAGCAAGCGCTCCGCATCGCCGCCAGCGGCCGGCGCCGTAGGCAGGCCGAGCCGATGGAGCAGGGCAGCCAGCCGGGCGGTGTCTTCCACGCCGGCCATGCCGAGCCGTTCGGACAGCCGCGCGGCCAGCACCATGCCGATGGCGACCGCTTCGCCATGCAGCCATTCGGTGTAGCCGCCGGCGGTTTCCAGTGCATGGCCAAAGGTGTGGCCGAGATTGAGCAGGGCGCGCTCGCCCCGTTCGGTTTCATCGCGGGCGACGACGCCGGCCTTGTATCGGCATTTGCGTGCGATCGCTTCCACCAGCGGCACCTGTTCGCGCCCGACCAGGGCATCGGCATGCGCCTCGAGCCAGGCGAAAAAGTCCGGGTCGCCGATCGCCGCGCCCTTGACCACCTCGGCCAGGCCTGCCCGGAACTGCCGTTCCGGCAAGGTGGCCAGGACATCGATATCGGCGACCACGGCGCGCGGCTGGTGGAAGGCACCGACCAGGTTCTTGCCAGCGGGCAGGTTCACGCCGGTCTTGCCACCGACCGAGGAATCCACCATCGCCAGCAGGGTGGTCGGCATCTGGATGAAGTCGATACCGCGCATCCAGCAGGCCGCGGCGAAGCCGGCCATATCGCCGACGACGCCGCCGCCGAGAGCTATCACGCAAGCGTCGCGGGTCGCGCCGAGTTCGGCCAGCGCATCGAGGATACGGGCGACGTTGGCGAAGGTCTTGTGCGATTCGCCGTCTTCCAGCAGCAGCGAGGCCCAGCGAAAGCCTTCCAGTCCCACGGTTACGCGGTCCAGGTATAGCGGCGCCACGGTGGTGTTGCTGACCACCAGCACATGCCGGCCGCGAATGCGCGCGCGCCAGCGAGCCGCGTCGTCGAGCAGGCCCGTGCCGATCCAGACCGGGTAACTGCGGGTGTCGAGGATGACGTCGAGGGTTTGCGTGCTCACTGCTGTTTCCAATGCCGGTCGATCAGTTCGATGGTGCGCAGGCTTGCCGCGGTCACGCCTTCATGGCGGCCGGGCACGGCGATATCGGCTACCTCGCGATAATGCGGCTCGCGGGTGCGCGCCATGCCCTGCAGGATATCGCGGCGATTGCCGTTGGCGAGGATCGGTCGCTGATGGTCGTTCTCGAGCCGTTCGAGTTGTTGCTCGACGTCGACCTGCAGCCAGACCACGAAGCCGCGCTCACGCAGATGATGTCGATTGCCTTCGTCAAGCACGGCGCCGGCGCCCATCGCGAGCACCACGCCGTCGCGGCCGCTACACTCGTCCAGGTGCGTGCATTCGCGCTGACGGAAGCCGGACTCGCCTTCGATATCGAAGATGGTCGCCACCGACACCCCGGTATGCGCCTCGATTTCCTGGTCGAGGTCGATGAAAGGCAGGCCGTAATGGTCGGCCAGTCGACGTCCGACCGAGGTCTTGCCGGCGCCGGTCGGGCCGACGAGGAAAAGATTGCGCGAGGGATTCATGCGCAAATGCTAGCAAAGAGTGGAACGATGAACGAACGCGTGTTGATTGCCGGTTGTGGCGATGTGGGAACCCGGGTGGCACAAAGGCTGGCCGCACGCGGCGATACGGTGTTCGCCCTGCGGCGTAGCGCCACACCCGGCGTGGTCGATGGGATCGGCTGGCTACGGGGCGACCTGGTGACGAATACCGGCCTGGACACGCTTCCTCCGGTGAGCCAGCTGGTCTTCGCGGCGACGCCCGCGACCGGCGACGAAGCGGCGTATCGCGCGATCTTCCTCGACGGGCTGCGACATGTCTTTGCCGCCCTGGACGTCGACGCCTTGCGGCGCGTGGTGTTCGTGTCCTCGTCGGCGGTGTACGGCGAGCACGGCGGCGATCGGGTCGACGAAACCACGCCGACGGCGCCGCTGCGCGTCAATGGCGAGGTCCTGGTCGAAGCCGAGCGCTGGCTCGCCGCGCAGGCACCGTGCACGATTTCGCTACGCCTTGCCGGTCTGTACGGCCCGGGGCGTACGCGATTGTTCGACAGCTTGCGGGCAGGCGCGGCAAGCGTGCCGCGCGGCGAACCGGTCTATGCCAACCGCATTCATGTCGACGATGCCGCAGCGGCCATCGCGCACCTGCTTGCCGTGCCCGAACCGGACGCTTGCTACCTCGGTGTCGACGACACGCCGTTGCCGATCGATGTGCTCTATGACTATCTGGCGGCCTTGCTCGATGCGCCGTTGCCCGGCCCGGGAGTAGCGCCCGCCGGCGTCGGCAACAAGCGCCTGGACAATGCCCGCCTGCGCGCGACGGGCTTCGACTTCCGCTGGCCGGATGCCCGTGCCGGTTATGCGGATCTTCTACGGCGCTGAAAACCGTACGTGGCGATTTGCATCGAGCATGAGGCATAGGTCGGCGACTGACGAGAGGCTGGCCAATGCATGGCGGCTGATACGTTCGTAGTGCTGGAGGAACCGGTCGAGTGCGGCCGCATCCATTGCCTGTGGTGCACGACTTGCCCGCAATGGGCGTTCAGCCTCGCTGCGCCAGCGCCGCACGATCTGCCAGTCGGGCGCCTGCAGGGCAACCAGGCTGTCGAGTCGTTGCCATAGCGGCGCGTAGCCGGCCAGTTGGCCGTTGACCCAGCGTCGCCAGCGCCGGTCGACGTCTTCATTACGTTCAAGCGCGTTGAGCGGACGCACCAGTGCGTCTTCGTCCTCGGCCGGTACGCCCAGGCACCATCCTTCGAGCACGATCAAGCGCGGCGCGTTGGCGATCACGGGCCATTTCGCCCGGGGCATCCGGTCGTCGAGCCCCTTGTCGAAACGCGGGACCAGGGCAGGCCTCCAGGGCGCCGCTGCGCCAAGCCCATCCAAAGTCTCCCGGAGCAGGCCGACATCGTGCGTGCCCGGCACGCCGCGGGTGGCAAGCAAGGGGTGGACGGTTCGGGCCAGGGCCTGGCGCCCGGCATGAGTCAGGTAAACATCGTCCAGTGACAGGGTCACGGCCGGCCATCCGCGCCGTGCCGCCAGCCCGGTCATGGCACGGGCGAGCGTGCTCTTGCCCGATCCCTGCAAGCCGGAAATGCCGAGCAGGAATGGGCCAGGGGCCACGGCGATCCGGCTCGCGTATCGATCGAGCAGGCGTTCGGCCAGCCCGTCGGCAGGAGTAACAGTCGACTCGGTCATGGCGTACCACTAGCATCGGGGATCCCCATTGCCGAAGCATAACCCCCGATATGCTCACCGCCGAGATCCTCCAGACCTTCAACGCCCTGCTCGACGAGGCCCGTGCCAGCCGCGATCCGGAGCCAAACGCGATGACCCTGGCCACGGCCGATGGCGCGGGGCGGCTTTCCGCACGCATCGTCCTGCTCAAGGGTATCGACGAGAAGGGCCTTCGTTTCTTTACCAATTACGAAAGCGCGAAGGGCGACCAGCTTGCCGCGCATCCGCAGGTGGCCCTGTGCTTCCACTGGAAGTGGGTCCGCGAAGGCGTGCAGGTGCGCGTGGAGGGGTGGTCGGAGAAACTCGACGCGGCGGCTTCGGATGCCTATTTCGCCACCCGTGCGCGCGGCAGCCAGATCGGCGCCTGGGCCTCGATCCAATCGAGGACGCTACCGGATCGCGAGACGTTCGACGAACGTGTCGCCCACTACGAGCGTGAGTTCGAAGGCCGCGACGTCCCACGTCCACCGCACTGGGGCGGCTACCTGGTGAAACCGGATCGCATCGAGTTCTGGTATGGCGCCGAGTTCCGCCTGCACGACCGGGTGAGTTACGAATACAACAATGGGGCCTGGGCCACTCGTCTGCTTTATCCCTGAGGAGTACGCCATGCATCGCGAATCCGTCCAGCACATCGCCCAGACCAGCAGCACGATCCACACCCGTGGGCGCAGCCTGGTCGAGGTCACCGACCGGGTGCGCGACGCGGTCGCTACCAGCGGCGTGCAGGTCGGTGTCGCGCAATTGTTCGTCCATCACACCAGCTGCTCGCTGCTGATCGGCGAGAACGCCGATCCGGTGGTCAAGGACGATCTCGAACGTTTCTTCGCGCGGCTGGTGCCCGATGGCGACCCGATCTTCCGGCATCGCGACGAGGGCACGGACGATATGCCGGCGCATGTGCGCTCGATCCTGACCGGGGTCAGCCTGGCGATCCCGGTGCACGGCGGCAAACCCATGCTCGGCACCTGGCAAGGGGTGTTCCTGTGGGAGCATCGCACCGAGGCGCACCAGCGCAAGCTCACCATCACCACCATCGGACACTAGAACGCGTGAGCGACCCTTATCCCCAACGCATCGTCTGCCTGACCGAAGAACCGACCGAAGTCCTTTATGCACTGGGTGAACAGGATCGCATCGTCGGCATTTCCGGCTTTACCGTGCGCCCATCGCGGGCGCGCAAGGAAAAGCCGAAGGTATCCGCGTTCACCAGCGCGAAGATCGACGCCATCCTTGCCTTGAAGCCGGATATGGTGATCGGCTTTTCCGACATCCAGGCCGAGATCGCGCGCGACCTGATCAAGGCTGGCGTCGAGGTATGGATCAGCAACCACCGTAGCGTCGAGGGCATCCTCGCCTATATCCGTCGGCTGGGCGCGATGGTCGGTGCACACGAAAAAGCCGACGCCTATGCGCGACAGGCCGAGGCGCATATCGAGCGGGTCCGTGCCACGGCGGCGAATTTTCCGCGTCGGCCGCGCGTGTACTTCGAGGAATGGGACGAGCCGCTGATCACCGGCATCCGCTGGGTCGGCGAACTGGTCCGGATCGCCGGCGGCGACGATGTGTTTCCCGAACTGCTGGAAGAACCGCTGGCCAAACACCGCATCCTCGCCGATCCGCTGGAGGTGGTACGTCGCGCGCCGGACATCATCCTGGGCTCATGGTGCGGCAAGCGATTCCGCCCGGAACGCGTCGCGGCACGGCCGGGCTGGAGCGACGTGCCGGCGGTGCGGGATGGCGAACTGCATGAGATCAAGTCGCCGATCATCCTGCAGCCCGGCCCCGCGGCCCTGTTCGACGGACTGGATGCGATGAGCGCGGTTATCGGGAACTGGGCGTCACGGCACCGCTGAAGCCGGGGGACTTTCGGTCGAAGGGAGCGCGATACCTTTGGGCCACAGCATCCACAGGCGTCCGGCCTGCTTCATGTGTCCGGCGAGGTTGCCGGCCGAATCGCCGGTGCCGGTGAACAGATCCGCGCGCACCGTGCCGGCGATGGCGCCGCCGGTGTCCTGCGCGGCCACCGGCCGGACCATGGCTGCGCCGTCCGGTGTCGTCGTCGACAACCAGACGAGGCTGCCCAGCGGTATCGCGCGCCGGTCGACCGCGATGCTGTAGCCGGCGGTCAGCGGCACGGCGAGCGAGCCCTTCGGACCGGCGTCACTGTCAGGCTGGCGTTCGAAGAAGACGTAGCTGGGATTGCTCGCGAGCATCTCCTTCACCCGTGTCGGATGACTCCTTGCCCAGGCACGGATGCTCTGCATGGACACATCGGCGGGTTTCAGTTCGCCCTGGTCGACCAGCCAGCGCCCGATCGCACGGTAGGGGCGGCCGTTCTGGTCGGCATAGCCCAGGCGCAGCAGTTGCCCATTGGCCAGGCGCACCCGTCCGGAGCCCTGGATCTGCAGGAACTGCAGGTCCATCGGGTCGGTCAGCCAGGCGAGCACAGGGGCGCTGCTTCCGCCGGCGATCGCGGCCGCATCGTCGTAAGCGACCAGGGTGCGACCCTTGAGCCTGCCGCGCAGCCGCTTGCCCTTGAGTTCCGGGTAGACATCATCGAGCTTCACCACGATCAGGTCGTCGGGTACCGCGTAGACGGGCACCGCCGCCTGCGCGGTCCGGATGAGGCTGCCGGCATAGATCGGTTCGTAGTAGCCGGTGATCAGCCCGTCGCGGCTTTCGGAAGTACCCAGTGCGTAGACATCCGTATGGGCGCGGAGGAAGGCGCGTATCGCCTCAGGGGTCATCGCCGTGCCGGCCGCCATCGCGCAGGTAGGGGCCCAAACCGGGTCTTTTGCCAGCCGAACGCAGCCGGTGCGCCAGGCGGTGAAGCCGGCAATGACATCCTGGTCGGGGGCCGGCGGCAACGTGCTCCAGTCGACCGGCGCATAGCGCGGTCCGGCCGCGGGACCGGGTTTGACCGGTTCAACAGAGCAACCGGCCAGCAGAAGGGCGACGGTCGCAAGACATCCGATGATCCTGCCCACACCGGGCATGCGTTTGTTCTTCGTCAAAGTGTCATTACCTAAAGGCCTTCAAAGTCCTGCACGAAGTCGACGGTTTCGGTCGATCCGTCGCGCGGGTGCACCTTCAGCGTGAAACGCAGGGTGCCGTTGGACGGGATGCGGAAGCTGCCCAGGTAGGAAACACTGCCACCTTCGCTGACCTCGCGGAACGTGATCGGTACCGCGGTGCCGGTCAGGGTCTGGGCCTTGCCGGAGACCGTCGCCGGCACGCTCGCATCGTTATCGTCGCGCGCGACGCTCACGTTGAGCACGCCCTGGCGCGCCTCGTGTTCCAGGCCATAGGCCCGGGCCGATTCGGCCGGCAACGCGACGGCGGAAAGCGCGTTGTAGCGGATCGTCAGATCGCCGGCACGTTGCTCCGCGGCATGCGCCACACCGAAGGCAAGTACGGCGGCTATCGCAAGAGGTATGCGCTTCATCGTTCAGCCGCCCAGCAGAAGGAGGCGCTGGCCCCAGTCGGCCAGCGGCTGCACCAGCAGCACGCGGACAAGCAGCAGGGCCAGCATGACCACGGCCGGTGAGAAATCCAGGCCGCCGAGCACGACCTTGCCACGCAGCGGCCGCAGCAACGGTTCGGTCAGGCTGCCAACCAGGCGCAGCAGCGGATGGTAGCGGTCGGTCGAGAGCATGCTCATCAGCGACCAGGCGAAGATCAGCACGATGTAGAACAGCGCGATGAAATCGAGCAGTTCGGCCAGCCCGGCCACCGGTATGCCGATCGCATTGGGCATGATCCCCGCCACGGCGACCATCAGCACGACCTTGACGCATTCGGCCAGCCAGGCGACGAGCAGGGCGGCGCTGCTGATCCGCCGCCAGTTCGGCACGACTTTCTTGATCGGTTGCAGGATCGGATTGGTGTAGCGGTAGACGAACTGGCAGATCGGGTTGTTGAAATCCGCGCGACAGGCTTCGGCGAGCATCCTGACCACGAACAGCGCGACGATGGCGCCGAAGACGAACTGGATGACCAGCATCCCGGCGTTGGCAACATAGTTCATATCATTCCTTTTCCATGGCGGCCGAGAGTTCGCCGGCACGCCGTGTGGCGGCGGCGACGGCATGGGCGACCATCGTGGTGAAGCCGTCGGCGGCGAAGCTGTCCAAGGCGGCCTGGGTGGTGCCGGCCGGTGAAGTGACCTGCTGGCGCAGGGTGGCCGCGGGCTGGCCACTTTCGGTCAGCATGCGTCCGGCGCCGAGCGCGGTCTGCGCGGCCAGCGCGCGGGCGGTGTCGCGTGGCAGGCCCTGGGCGAAGGCGGCGTTTTCCAGCGCCTCGGCGAGCAGGAAGAAATAGGCCGGGCCGGAGCCGGACAGCGCGGTGACGGTGTCCAGCAAGGCTTCCTCGCCGACCCAGACGGTAAGCCCGGCGGCATCCAGCAGATGCTGGGCCTGTGCACGCTGCGGCGGGCTGACCCGGCCGTTGGCATACAACGCCGTCGCCCCGGCACCGATCATGGCCGGCGTATTCGGCATGCAGCGCACGACCGGCAGGGTACCGCCCAGCCAGCGCTCGAGCTGTTCGATACGGATGCCGGCGGCGATCGAGACGATCAGCGGGCGGCGGCGCTGGACGACCGGCTGCAGTTCCTTGCAGACCGCGGCCATCATCTGCGGCTTGACGGCGAGCACCAGCAGTGAAGCCTCCTCGGCGGCCACGGCATTGTCGGCGTAGGTTTCGACGCCAAGGTCCCGGGCCAGGTCCACGCGGGACTCGGCACGCGGTTCGGACACCACGATGGTCCCGGTGTGGGCGCCGGTCTTGAGCAGGCCGCCGATCAGGCTGCGCGCCATGTTGCCGCCACCGATGAACGCGATGCGATTCATGCCTGGTCTTTTCCTGTTTCGGTAATCCCGTCAAGAATATACCGGCTGCGCCTTGCCGCGGACGGTTCCGCGTGCTTACCTATGCCGCGCCTTCGGCTTTCCTTAAGCTGGCGTTCGTTGACAGGGGGAGGGCAAAGCCGGCGCCAATCGCGGCCGCCGCCGTCCCGGACAATCATGTGTTCCAGGGGAAACACCGATGGATATTGCCGAACTGCTTGCCTTCTCGGTGAAGAACAAGGCATCCGACCTGCACCTCTCGGCCGGCCTGCCGCCGATGATCCGCGTCGACGGCGACGTCCGCCGCATCAATATCCCGGCGCTGGAGCACAAGCAGGTCCATTCGCTGATCTACGACATCATGTCGGACAAGCAGCGGCGCGACTATGAGGAATTCCTCGAGGTCGACTTCTCCTTCGAGATTCCCGGCCTGGCGCGCTTCCGTGTCAACGCCTTCAACCAGAACCGCGGCGCCGGTGCGGTGTTCCGTACCATTCCCTCCGAGGTATTGACCCTCGAGGACCTCGGCACGCCGCGGATCTTCCGCGAGCTGATCGAGCAGCCGCAGGGCCTGATCCTGGTCACCGGCCCGACCGGTTCGGGCAAGTCGACCACGCTGGCGGCGATGGTCGACCACATCAACAAGAACGAATACGGTCATCTGCTCACCATCGAGGACCCGATCGAATTCGTGCATACCTCGCAGAAGTGCCTGGTCAACCAGCGCGAAGTGCATCGCGACACGCACGGCTTCAACGAGGCGCTACGCTCGGCGCTGCGCGAGGATCCCGATTACATCCTGGTCGGCGAGTTGCGCGACCTGGAAACCATCCGCCTGGCCCTGACCGCCGCGGAAACCGGCCATCTGGTGTTCGGCACCCTGCATACCTCATCGGCGGCCAAGACCATCGACCGCATCATCGATGTGTTCCCCTCGGGCGAGAAGCCGATGGTCCGTTCGATGCTGTCCGAGTCGCTGCGCGCGGTCATTTCCCAGACCCTGCTGAAGAAGGTCGGCGGCGGCCGCGTCGCCGCCCACGAGATCATGGTCGGCATCCCGGCCATCCGTAACCTGATCCGCGAGGACAAGGTCGCCCAGATGTACTCCTCGATCCAGACCGGCCAGCAGTACGGCATGCAGACCCTGGACCAGACCCTCCAGGACCTGGTGAAGCGCGGGCTGATTACCCGACAGCAGGCCTCGATGTATGCCAAGAACAAAGAAGGTTTTAAGTAAAGCGCAGCCCTGTGGGCGCGAACCCTGTTCGCGAGTCCTTTGGGGCCGTGATTTCCCCGGTCGCCAGCTCTGGATAGTCAAAGCCTCAAAGGACTCGCGAACAGGGTTCGCTCCCACAAGGGTGGGCCCCCCGCAAGGTTCCGTTTTCGCGACCGGTTACCAGCAATCCCGCCCCTTTCAGGTATAACATCGCCCAAGGGGCGCCGGCCCGGTCCGGCAGCAGGGGGTTATCGCCGTGAGCGACTTCGATTTCACTTCGTTTCTCAAGCTGATGGTGCACAAGCAGGCCTCCGACCTGTTCATCACCGCCGGCGTCGCGCCTTCGATGAAGGTCCAGGGCCGCATCGTGCCGATCACCCAGAGCCCCTTGTCCGCGCAGCAGTCGCGCGACATGGTGCTGAACGTGATGACGCCCTCGCAGCGCGAGGAGTTCGAAAAGACCCACGAGTGCCAGTTCGCGATCAGCGCCTCGGGCGTCGGCCGCTTCCGCGTGTCCTGCTTCTACCAGCGCAACTGCGTCGGCATGGTGCTGCGCCGGATCGAGTCGAAGATCCCCTCGATCGAAGAGCTGAACCTGCCGCAGATCATCAAGCAGCTGGCGATGACCAAGCGCGGCATCATCATCTTCGTCGGCGGTACCGGTACCGGTAAATCGACCTCGCTGGCCTCGATGATCGGTTACCGCAACCAGAACTCGACCGGGCACATCATCACGATCGAGGATCCGATCGAGTACGTGCACAAGCACGAGGGCTGCATCGTTACCCAACGCGAACTCGGCATCGATACCGACAGCTGGGAAAATGCGCTTAAGAACACCCTGCGCCAGGCGCCGGACGTGATCATGATCGGCGAAGTGCGCACCCGTGAAACGATGGAACACGCGATCAATTTCTCGGAAACGGGCCATCTGTGCCTGTGTACCCTGCACGCGAACAACGCGAACCAGGCGTTGGATCGCATCCTGCATTTCTTCTCCGAGGATCGTCGCCAGCAGTTGTTCATGGACCTGTCGCTGAACCTCAAGGGCATCGTCGCCCAGCAGCTGATCCCGACGCCCGATGGCAAGGCGCGTCGCGTCGCCGTCGAGGTCCTGTTGGGTACGCCCCTGGTGCAGGATTACATCCGCCAGGGCGAGATCCACAAGATCAAGGAAGTGATGCGCGACTCGAACAACCTCGGCATGCGCACCTTCGACCAGAGCCTGGTCGAGCTTTACCACGCCGGCGAGATTTCCTACGAAGACGCGCTGCGCCATGCGGACAGCTCGAACGAAGTACGCCTGCGCATCAAGCTGGCCCAGGGCGGTGACGCGCATACGCTGTCACAGGGACTGGACGGCGTGCAGATCGAAGAGACCAGGGAATCGAATCACTTCGGCGGCATGCTCAAACGCTGAGTCGCTTGGAAACCGCATGAAAAAAGGAGCCCTTGCGGGCTCCTTTTCATTTCTGCCGAGGGGGCGGCTGTTACTTGGCGGCAGTGTCGGCCGATACGGTCAGGCCGCTGGCGTCGACGCTCTTCACGCCCTTGACCTTCTTCGCGATCGCGACGGCGTGGGTCTTTTCCTTCTCCGAGGCGACCGTGCCGCCGAGGGTGACCACACCGTCAGCGGTATTCACGGTCACGTCGGTGGCTTTCACGGCCTTGCTGGTGGCGAACTCGGACTTCACCTTGGTGGTGATCCAACCGTCGGCGGCCTTGTCGGGCACCGTCTGGTTGTCCGCGCTCTTGGCCATCGAGTCCTGCGCACTAACCTGGGCGAAGGGGACAGCACCGAAGCCGGCAATCAGGGCGGCAGTAAACAGAGCCTTCTGGATCTTGGACGAATTGCGCATGGGCTACTCCTTCAAAGTGGATGACGGCTGGAGACTGCGCTCTGCAGCGGCCCGAACCGTGGCGCTATCGAAACAGGACGTCCGTGAACGTACCGTGGGGCCGCGACTTTCCGTTCAGACTGCGATCACGGTTGCGAACATGTCGTTCACAAAGCCTGTGCGGAGCCATGCGCACACGATCGCCGGCTCAAAAAAAAGGAGCGCCTGAGCGCTCCCTTTTCCAATCCAGAACGTGTCCGGATTACTTCACTTCGTTCTTGCCGGTAATCACCAGCCCGTCGTCCTCGACATGCGCCTCACCCGATGCCGAGACGATGCGCTCGGCCTGCGCGCGCATCGCGTCGAACTGTGCCTTCGCATGGGCGGCGGCGTTGGCGCGTGCCTTCTCCGCGGCGGCCGGATCGGTGTCGCCATCGACGGCGGCCGCGGCGGCGGTGGCATCGGCCATGCTCTCGGCCTTGTCGGCCATCAGCGCGACCCAGCTGCGATACATGTCGCCGTTGATGAAGCCGCGGGCCATGCGGCCGGTGTCACCGGTGGGCGCCTTGAGCATGTCGCCGAGCTTGGCGTCCTCACCCGCGCCGATACCGATCACGACAGCCTTGTCGTTCATCGCCGCCCAGCCGGGCTGGCCGACCATGGCGGTGAGGTTCTCGGGCAACTGGACCGGCTTGCCGTCGGCGGTCAGTTTCAGGTTGGCGCCGCCCATGAAGGCCTGGCCCATGGCCACCAGCCCCGTCGGGTTACGCGTCGCCAGCAGGACGCGGCCGGTGAAGGCCGGGATCGGGCTGGCTGCGCCCGCGGCCGGCACCTTCAGGCTGTCCAGGGCAATGCGGATGCCCCGGATATCGCCGAACGGCGGGATCGCCGCCTGCTGCATGGCCGGGCCGATCTTGCCGAAGGTTTCGTTGAGGTCGGCGAGCATCGGGCATTCGAATGGCTTGGCGGCAACCGCTTCGGCCTGGGCGGTCCAGAATGTACGGATCTGTTCGACCGGCAGTGCGAGGCTGAGGTCGAACGGCGCATCGCCGTCCTGTCCCAGGCCCGGGGCCTCGACCTTCAGGCCGGAGAAGGCCTTGCCGATGTCCTGCGCCAGGGCGATGTCGAAACGCTGTTCCTGGTGCTTGGCGTCGAGCCGGGTGTAACCGAAGCTCATCGACGGCACGCGCGAGGCGATGCGCGCGGCATCGGTCTGGCAGCTGGCCGGCAGCTCGGAGGCGGCGGGCACCGGTGCGCCGGTCTCGGCGGCGTCAGCCTCGAGCTTGTGCTTGAGCACGGCGGCGAACAGCGGATCCTTGCCGGTGGCGATCAGCGGCAGCATGCGGACCAGGTCGACCTGGCCGACCGCGTACGGCTTGTAACCCTTGGCCTTGGCCAGGGTTTCCAGGCGACCGTCGTCCTGGATGTTCTTGTCCGGGCGATCCAGGCCGAGTGCCTGACGCAGCAACGGCTGCGGGGCGTCGGCGGGCAGCAGGGCGGCGACCGCTTGCTTGCCGACCACGGCGAGGATGACCTGCACGCCCGAATCCTTCGGCGTGACATGGCGATAGGACTGGCTGCCGATGGTGGCGGTTTCCAGCTTCTGGCCGTAGGCGGTCTCGAGACGGCCGACGAAGCCCTCGAAGGCGGCCGTATCGGCCAGCTCGAAGCGGACCACGGGGCTGAGGCCGATACCGTAGATCGCCGAATGGCCCTTCATGTCCAGGCCGGCGTTCTTGGCGAAGGTCTCGGCGCTCTTGCCGTCGAACTCGGCGGCGAAGGCGTGCAGCAGGCGGCCCGCCTCGACGCTGCCCTTGGCGGTCAGGTCGTCGGCGGTCGACTTCATCTGCACGACCTGGCCGGGCAACTGGGCGTCGGCCTGCGCGATAAGCGCATTGCGGGTGTCGTCGTCCAGGATGTCCAGATTGGCGAAAACGTACGGCGTATCAGCCGGCACGAAGGCCAGCGGTGCATCCTTGTCCTTATGGCTGCAGGCCGCCAGCATGACGCTGGCAAGGCCGAGCGCGAGCAGTCGCTTCGTCGGTCGCATTGCGTGGTTTCCCCAAGTAATTGGCTTGTGTGGCAATCCCCATTATGCCCGTTCGCCGTGACGACGGTTGTAGGCCTTGGCGGCTTTCCTATCGTCCCAGGACTTCAGCCAGTACGGCCATCCTCACGAAGACCCCGTTGCCGACCTGCTCCAGGATGCGCGACTGCTTGCCGTCGGCGACGTCCGGGGCGATCTCGATGCCGCGGTTGATCGGGCCCGGATGCATGACCAGGCAGCCGGGTTCGGCGAGCGCGAGTCGACGCGCATCCAGGCCGAACCGCTCGAAATAGGCTTTTTCGTCGGGAAGCTCGGCCGCGACCATGCGCTCCTTCTGCAGGCGTAGCGTGATCACGGCATGCGCACCGGCGATGGCCTCGTCGAAGTCCTCCACGATCCGGCAGCCGGGGAATTCAGCGATGTCCGGCATCAGCGATCTCGGGCCACACAGGCGCAGGTCCTTCACGCCAAGGGCGGTCAGGGCATGGACGTCGGAGCGGGCGACCCGCGAGTGCTTCACGTCGCCGCAGATGGTGACGGTGAGCTTCGAGAAATCCGGGTGGTGTTCGCGAATGGTCAGCGCGTCGAGCAGGCCCTGGGTGGGGTGGGCGCGGTTGCCATCGCCGGCATTGATCACGGCGACGCCGCTCATGGCGTGGCGGACCAGTTCGTCCGGCGTGCCGGAAACCTTGTGGCGGACCACGATCGCGTCCAGGTGCATCGCCTCGAGGGTGTGCAGGGTATCGAACAGTTCCTCGCCCTTGGCCGTCGAGGAGAAGCCGATGTCGAAATTGATCACGTCGGCGCCGAGCCGGCGCGCGGCCAGTTCGAACGAGGTGCGCGTGCGCGTGGATGGCTCGAAGAACAGGTTCAGCACCGTGCGTCCGGCGAGCAGGTCGAGCTTGCGGGTGCCGTGCGCGCAGGCGTCGCGCATCGTGCCGGCCCGGTCCAGCAGGCGTTCCAACGTCGCCCGCGGCATGTTTTCCAGCGTGGTCAGGTGACGCAGACGGTTCGACATGCAGGCCTCAATGGGGCAGGGAGAAAAAGGGGAGGGCGGACGCGTTCACGCGTCGGCCAGCCAGGCTTCCAGGATCACCGCGGCGGCCTCGGCATCGATCGTCGCCGCGTCGCTGCGTTTTTTCAGGCCGGCGGCGCGGGCACCGGCAAAGCGGCGCGCGGCCTCCTGCGAGGTGTTTCGCTCGTCGGCGAAAACGATCGGCAGGCCGTAACGCTCACCCAGGCGGGTGGCGAAGCGCCGCGCGGTGCGGGTCATCGGCTGTTCGCTGCCATCGTCGTTCACGGGCAGGCCGACGACCAGGGTTTCGGGCAGCCATTCGCTGCGCAACGCATCGAGTTTCAGCCAGTCCGGCTCGCCATCGCGAACGGCGACGGCGGCGAGCCCGCGCGCGCTGGCGGTCAACCGGTTGCCGACGGCCACGCCAATGAGCTTGGTGCCGACATCGAAGCCGAACAGGCAACTCATGCGTGGCCGGCGTAGCCGGCGATCTGCGAGGGGTCGACGCCCATCAGGCCGGTGGCGGCGCTCCAGCGTTCTTCCAGCGGCGTGTCGAAGACGACCCGCTCATTGGCGTCAATGGTCAGCCAGGCGTTATCCATCAGTTCCTGCTCGAGCTGGCCGGCGCTCCAGCCGGCATAGCCCAGCGCGACCATGGCGCGGCGCGGGCCTTCGCCCGAAGCCATCGCGATCAGGATGTCGCGCGAGGTGGTCACCGACCATTCGTCGTTGATCCGGTAAGTCGATTCCCAGTGGCCTTCCTCGCGATGCAGCACGAAGCCTCGCTCCTGCTGCACGGGACCGCCGATCAGGACCGGGTAGTCAGCGACTTCCGGGTCCTCGCATTCCAGTTTCATCTGGGCCAGTACGTCGCCGAGGCGAAACTCGGACATCTGGTTGATCAGCAGGCCGACCGCGCCATCCTCGCCGTGCTGGCACAGGAAGGCGACGCCCCGATGGAACGGCGGATCGGTGAGCGCCGGCATGGCGATCAGGAATTGTCCGGCGAACGTGTTCGGGGAGGTCATGGATCGCATTGTAGCCCGTGCCGCGCACGCTCGACCAAGCCATCGGCGCTATGTCGTTCAGGTAGGCGCGGGGCCCCGCAGGCTCACCCTCCGGGCGGGCGGGCTCAATAATTGCGCAGCACATTCCCCGGCAGGAACTGCCAGGTCCGCGTGATGTACAACTCGTCCACGCGGTTCTTGTCCGCTGGTAGCGAAGGGAAGGGCGCGGACAGGCGCACGATGCGCTCGGCGGCGGCGTCCAGCAGCTTCTGGCCCGAGCTCTTGATCACATCGATGCTCTTGATGCTGCCGTCGCGGTTCAGGCCCACGGTGAGCACCAGCTCGCCGTAGAGGCCCTGGCGGCGCGCCTGGTCCGGGTAATTGAGGTTGCCGACCCGTTCGACGCGGCCGACCCAGCCCTTCATGTACGCCGCGTAGGCATATTCACGGGTGTTGGAGGAAATGAATTTCTTCTTCGGGCGCTTGGCATAGGCCTGCGACTGTTCGCGGACTTCGGCGGTCAGCCTGGCCATTTCCAGCTTGCGGTCGACGTCCTGTTCGGCCTCGGGCCGGTCCTGCGGCGTCTGCTCGCTGCGTTCCTTCTCGGAATTGACCGTGAAACGGCTCTCGCCGGCCGTGGTCAGCAACTGCGCGGCGGCCGCTTCTCGCGCCGCCGGCGCGGACGGGTCGACCGGGGTCGGCACCGCGCCGCGATCCGGTGTCGGCAACGGCCCGGAAACCGGCTCGGACGGCCGCGCTGCCTTGTCCTGGTCGCCGCCACCGGAATTGTTCGCCTGGGCCAGGAAATCGGCCTTGTCCGGCGCTTCGCTGTTGGCCACGTCGACCAGGGTCACATCCAGCGTCGGCAGGCTCGGTTTCGGCTTGCCGATGTCGAAGGTGACGCCAAGGATGATCACGCCATGCAGCAATAGCGAAAACAGCAGCGTCGCGCCGATCAGGTCGACGCCGGTGGTGCGCGAGGGTTGGGTCACGAGTTTTCTATGGCATCGAACAGTTGACCGGCGATATTAAGCCCGAACTGGGCGTCCAGTTCGCACACGCAGGTCGGCGATGTGACGTTGATCTCCGTCAGGTAGTCGCCGATCACGTCCAGGCCGACGAAGCGCAGGCCGCGACGGCGCAGCTCCGGGGCCACCTGGGCGGCAATCCAGCGGTCACGGTCGGACAGCGGCACGCCCTCGCCACGGCCGCCGGCCGCCAGGTTGCCGCGGAACTCGTCGCCCTGGGGGATCCGGGCCAGGGCATAAGGCACCGGCTCGCCGTCGATCAGCAGGATCCGCTTGTCGCCGCTGGTGATCTCCGGGATGTATTTCTGCGCGATGGCGAAGTGCCGGCCGCCGTCCAGCAGGGTTTCCAGCATGGAATTGAGATTGCTGTCGCCGGCCTTGACCCGGAAGATGCCGCGCCCACCCATGCCGTCCAGCGGTTTGAGCACCGCCTCGCCATGCTCGCTGACAAAGCGGCGCAATTCCCCGGCGTCGCGGGCGACCAGGGTCGGCGCGATGCATTGGGGGAAATCCAGGGCGAACAGCTTCTCGTTGCAGTCGCGCAGCGAGCGCGGATCGTTGACCACCTTGCAGCCGGCGCGCTGGGCGCGCTCCATGACCATGGTGTCGTAGATGAACTGGGCATCGACCGGGGGGTCCTTGCGGGCGAGCAGGATGTCGATCCCGCCGAGCTCCCGCCAGACCGGCTCGCCCAGGCTGAACCAGTCGGCCGGGTCCTTGCGGACGGTCAGCGGCCGGACCCTGGCCCAGGCGATGTCGCCACGCAGCGCGAGGTCGCCCTGCTCGATATAAAACAGCTCGTGGCCGCGCCGGGTCGCCTCCAGCAGCATCGCGAAGGTGCTGTCCTTGCTGATCTTGATGGCGCGGATGGGGTCCATCAGGACCGCGACGGAGAGCGACATGGGGGTTCCAGGACGGGCGGTGGGGAGGTGAGTTTAGTGAAGGGCGGTCGGATTGGGGATAGCCGCGTGGTCCTTCGTGGCCGAATCGCCTTCCCCTGAAAGTGTTGGCCGGAGCCATATACGAGTAATTCAGCTTGACAGTGTCGGCAGGCAAGCGTTAAACAGCCACGTTAGGCGCATCGCCGTAGAGCGGTCGCTGGACGGGGTTCCGTCCAAAGAGTTCGTCGACTTGCGCACGGTAAGGCCGGACCATCCGGTTTATCGTGGGCTTTAAAGTTTTGCTGGCGTGGGTACGGGGGCGTAGTGAACGAAAACGGACGCGGTAACGGCCTGGCCGGCTTGCGGGTCATGGTCATCGACGATTCCAAGACAATTCGCCGGACAGCAGAGACGCTTCTGCGGAAGGAAGGCTGCGAGGTGCTGACTGCCGTCGATGGCTTCGAGGCTTTGGCGAAGATTTCCGATCAGAAACCGCATGTCATCTTCGTCGACATCATGATGCCTCGACTCGACGGCTATCAGACCTGCGCGCTGATCAAGAACAATCCGCAGTTCCGGCCGACGCCGGTGATCATGCTCAGCTCGAAGGACGGCCTGTTCGACAAGGCCCGCGGGCGCATCGTCGGTGCCGAACAGTATCTGACCAAGCCGTTCACGCGTGACGAACTGCTTGGCGCCATCCACCGTTACACGGCCGCCCATTGAAGGGCGAAGCTGTCGACGTCTTTCAGGGGGACGTGTGGCAAATATTCTGATCATCGACGACTCGCCGACCGACGTGCGCGTGTTCACCACGCTGCTCGAGAAGGCGGGTTTCAGCGTTTCGAGCGTCGACAACGCCGAGGCGGGCATCGAGCGCATCCGCGCCAACCAGCCGGACCTGGTCATCATGGACGTCATCATGCCGGGCATGAATGGCTTCCAGGCGACCCGTACGCTCAGCCGGGACCCGGCCACCTCGAACGTGCCGGTGGTGATGATCACCACCAAGTCGATGGAAACCGACCGGGTATGGGGCATGCGGCAGGGCGCGAAGGCCTTCATCACCAAGCCGGTGAATGAAAAGGAACTCCTCGCCTGCATCGAAAACCTGCTGCCGCACTGAAGAGACAGACACGATGAGCGCTGTAGCTGCCCTTTCGCCTTTCGAACTGCTCGCCTACTACGAGCGCCGTTGCCTTGCCCATACGGCGGCCACGCCGGAGCAGCATGAGGCGCCGGGGCTGTGGCGCGGCATCGGCTTCCGGGTCGGCAAGCGCGCCTTCGTCAGCGGCATCGACGAGATCAACGAATTGCTGGCGGTGCCGCCGCTGACCTCGGTGCCCGGCACCCAGGCCTGGCTGCTCGGCGTCGCCAATGTGCGTGGCAACCTGGTCCCGGTGATCGATTTCGGTCGTTTCATCTTCGACGAGCGCACCTTGCAGACCGAGCGCAGCCGCCTGCTGCTGGTCCGCCAGCACGGTGGCGCGGTGGGCCTGCTGGTCGACGAGGTGTTCGGCCAGCGCACGGTGGACGACCAGCAGCGCCGCGAGGCGGTGGCCGAGGACGATCCGCGGCTGACGCGCTTCGTCCAGGAAAACGTCGGCATCGATGAGCGCGCCTTCGCCGTGTTCAGCATGAGCCGGCTGGTGCGCGCCCCGGATTTCCGCCAGGCAGCGGTATAGCGATACGCAGAGGCGTCGCCCTGACGGGCGGCGTGGCAGGGGGACTGGCGGCCGAGGCCGCTGGACAGGAACAGGGGGATCGGCGTGTGCCGTCCCATCATGTCGGCATGCCGAGAGGCAGCCGGTGGACAGGCTCGGGTCAGCAGGTGAGGTAAGTATGAGCACGACAACTGGGGGCGTAGGCAAGGAGCGCGGCTATACGATCGTGATCGTTGCGCTGGTTCTCTCCATCGGCCTGGCCGCACTGGACTTCTTCTGGCTCAACCAGAAGAACGGCGAGGATCGTGCCGCCATCGCACTGACCACGCAGATCCAGGTGCTTTCGCAGCAGACCGCGAAATACGCGCTGGAAGCGGCGGGCGGCAACGTCGATTCGTTCCGCGAGCTGGGCGCCACCCGCAACACCATCGATTCGGCCGTGCAGCGCCTGAACAAGGGTGACGTGAAGACCGGCATGCCGGCCTACGCGGACAACAACACGACCGGCACCGGCCGTTCGATCACCGCCCTGGTCAACTCCTGGAGCCAGCTGGACGCGGACATCGGCAAGATCCTGTCGAACAAGGAGCTGGTGCTCGGCTCCGGCGACCGTTCGGACCTGTTCGCCAAGCAGATGCCGCTGCTGAATGCGCGCACCGACGAAGTACTGACCATTCTCCAGCAGCGCAACGGCTCCACCGAACAGACCTATACCACCGCGCGCCAGATGCTCATGGCCGACCGCATGATCCGCCGCGTGCAGGAGATCCTCCAGGGTGGCGAGGGCGCCCAGCCCGCCGCCGACGGCCTGCTCCGCGACGCGCAGCTGTATGGCAGCGTGCTTGGCGGCCTGATCGATGGCAACGCCGAAAGCGGCGTGCACTCAATTCCCGATGCGAATGCGAAGAAGATCCTGCAAGGCATGCAAACCAGCTGGCAGGACCTGGCCGACCCGGTCGCCAAGCTGGTATCCGCCGCGCCCAACCTGCAGGACGTCAAGCGCGCCGGCAACCAGGCCTCCCTCGACTCGCAGACCGTGTTGCTGCGCGCGAACGAGGCAGCCGAACAGGTCGCCCGCCTGCCGATCAACCGCCTGTTCCCGAACGTCTGGTGGGGCCTGCTCGGCGCGATCGGCGCGGTCGCCTTCGCCCTGATGCTCGGTTTCTTCGTGGTCAGCGACCAGCGTCGCCGCCTGGAGACCACCTCCGAACTGAACCAGCGTAACCAGACCGCCATTATGCGGTTGCTGGACGAGATGGGCTCGCTCGCCGAAGGCGACCTGACCATCAAGGCCACGGTCACCGAGGACATCACCGGCGCCATCGCCGACTCGGTGAACTCCGCCGTGGACGAGATGCGCAACCTGGTGACGACGATCAACGAGACCGCCGTGCGTGTCTCGGCCGCCGCCCAGGAGACGCAGGCCACCGCGAAACACCTGGCCGACGCCGCCGAACAGCAGGCGCAGCAGATCACCTCGGCGACCTCCGCGATCAACCAGATCGCGACCTCGATGGATACCGTGTCGAAGGATTCGGCCGAGTCGGCCGACGTGGCGCAGCGCTCGGTGAAAATCGCCTCGCGCGGCGCCGCCGTGGTGCGCGAGACGATCCAGGGCATGGACTCGATTCGTGACCAGATCCAGGAAACCTCCAAGCGAATCAAACGGCTGGGTGAGTCTTCGCAGGAGATCGGCTCGATCGTCGAACTGATCAACGACATCGCCGAGCAGACCAATATCCTCGCCCTGAACGCCGCCATCCAGGCGGCCTCGGCCGGTGAGGCCGGCCGCGGTTTCGCGGTCGTCGCGGACGAAGTGCAGCGCCTCGCCGAGCGTTCGGCGAGCGCGACCAAGCGAATCGAAACCCTGGTCCAGACCATTCAGTCCGATACCAACGAGGCGGTCAGCTCGATGGAGCAGACCACCGCCGAGGTGGTCGCCGGTGCGCGACTGGCCGAGGACGCGGGTACGGCGCTGGGCGATATCGAGCGCGTCTCGAACGACCTTGCCGAACTGATCCAGAACATCTCCGCCGCCGCACGCCTGCAGTCCGCCGCGGCGACGGATACCTCGGCAACGATGAACGTTATCCAGGAGATCACGTCGCAGACCTCGTTGGGTGCCAGCCAGACCGCCGAATCGATCGGCAACCTGGCCGAGCTCGCCAAGGAGCTGCGACTGTCGGTCGCCAACTTCAAGCTGCCCGGTTAAAGCGATGGCCCGCGTGATACGCCACGCTTCGACCGGCACGGACCGCGGCTTCGCGGGCCGGCGTTATGCATGGATGCCCTGCTGCCAGCGCGGCGAACGACTGATTGGCCAGCGTTCCTGGCTCTCGCGGCGCGGGCGAACCGCACCACTTGGATGTGTTCAATGAGACTTCAAGACCACACCGATTTCACCACCCTGCACTGGGTCAAGGCGGAACTCGACGAGGCGCTGTCCAAAGCGCGCCAGGCGCTCGAGACCTACGTCGACGATCCAGACGACAAGCGCATCATGCAAGCCTGCGCGGCCGACCTGCACCAGGTGTTCGGCACCTTGCGCATGGTCGAGCTGTATGGCGCGGCCATGGTCGTTGGCGAAATGGAACTCCTCGTCGCCGCGTTGATCGACGACAAGGTCGAACAACGCGATGAAGCCTATGCGGCGCTGATGCGCGGCATGGTGCAGATGCCCGATTACCTCGAGCGCCTGCAGAGTGGCCACCGCGACGTACCCATCGTGCTGCTGCCGCTGCTGAACGACCTGCGTACCTGCCGTGGCGAAAAGCTGCTGCACGAGTCGGCGCTGTTCACCCCGAATCTCGACACCGCCCTCCCGTTGACCGCGCCCGGCGCGACCGAGCCGGGCGCCGCCGAATCCCATCGTGGTGAGATCGCCGCCTTGCGCGTGCGTTTCCAGCAGCAGTTGCTTGCCTGGTTCCGCGGCCAGGGCAGCGACCGCCAGCTGCTTGGCATGCGCGCCACGCTCGATGCGCTGGCCGCGCGCTGCTACTCGATTTCCGGTCGTCGCCTGTGGTGGATCGCCGCCGGCGTGCTCGAAGGCCTCGAGCGCGGTGTGCTCAAGGCCCATGCCGGTGACGTGCGCCAGCTGATCGGCCGGGTCGACCGTTGCATCCGCGAACTCGTCGATGGTGGCGAGGAGGCGTTGCTGGCCAGCGATTCGGATGAACTGTCGCGCAAACTCCTCTATTACGTCGCCCAGGCCAAGCCGGGTAGCGAACGCCTGGACGAGCTGCGCCAGACCTATCGGCTGGAAGGCCTCTTGCCGGACGCGGCCGAACTGGAACACGCACGTGGCTCGATGTCCGGCCACAACCGGGCCCTGCTCGATACCGTGGCCGCGGCGATCAAGGACGACCTGCTGCGTGTCAAGGAAGCCCTCGACCTGTTCCTGCGTCGTCCCAACGGCGATCCGGGTCAGCTCGGTTCGCAGGCCGAAGTACTCGAGCGTGTCGGCGACACGCTGGGCATGCTGGCGCTGGCCGTGCCGCGTCGCGTGGTCAACGAACAGCGTCGTATCGTCGACGAGATCGCCACGCGCATGCGTGCGCCCGACGAAGAAGCCTTGCTCGACGTTGCCGGCGCGCTGCTCTACGTCGAAGCTTCGCTGGACGACCATATCGAGCGCCTGGGCGCCGACGAGGAGCCGAATGAGAACCTCGATCCCGACCATGCGCCGCTGCCGCGCAGCGAAGCGAGGCATATCCTCGCCACGCTGATGCGTGAGGCGATCGCCAATACGGCCAAGGTCAAGGAATCGATCGTCGCTTTCGTCGAATCCTCGTGGGACCACTCACATCTGGATGCCGCGCCGCAGCTGATGGCCGAGATTTCCGGCGCGCTGCAGATCCTCGGCGCGATGCGTCCGGCGACGTTGTCCGAAGGCATCGGCCGCTTCATCGAGCAGGAATTGAATACCGATCGTCGCGTGCCCAGCGGTGCGCAGATGGATCGTCTGGCCGACGCGCTGGCCGCGCTCGAGTACTACCTCGAGGCCGCGCGTGAGCACCGTGGCGGCCTGGAACATATCCTCGACGTCACCGAGCAGAGCCTGGCCGCACTGGGTTACTGGCCGGTGCCGGCGCCGCGTGGCGAGCACACGCTCGGCGCGGGGATCGTCGATATCGAGGAAGCCGCGTACGAACATATCCAGGTGCCCGAAACCAGCGTCGATGCGGGCGAGGAAGTTGCCAGCTTCGCCGACTCGTTCGATGTCGTCGACGACGAGGCGGTTGGCGATCCGGCCGAACGCGCCGTCGCGCATGTCGCCCAGCCCACCGCCCAGCCGGCCTTCGTACAGCCAGCGGAGGCAGAAGACGACTGGGTCGAGATCGAAGAGGAAATCGAACAGGAAGTCGGTGGCGACGACATGGTCGAACTGGCGGAACTGGCCGGCTTCCAGGTCACCGTCGACGGGATCGACGACGAGATCCGCGAGATATTCCTGGAGGAAGTGGAAGAGGAAATCGCCAGCCTCCAGGCCGCGCAGAAGGTGTGGCTGGCCGATCCGGAACAGATCCAGTCGCTCACCCCGATCCGCCGTTCCTTCCATACCCTCAAGGGTTCCGGTCGCCTGGTCGGCGCCCGACTGCTCGGTGAGTTCAGCTGGAAAGTCGAGAACATGTTCAACCGCGTGCTGGATGGTTCCATCCAGCCGCACGAAGGCGTGCAGGCCGTGGGCCGCCATGCGATCGCCGCCTTGCCCGAACTGCTGGTCGCGCTCAAGGGCGAAGGCACGCCGAACGCACCGCTGTCGGCGATCATGGAAACCGCCGATCGCATCGCCGCCGGTGAAGAAACACATATCGAGGATGTCGCCAAGGGCTCGCGCCAGATGGTGCGCACCAAGGTCAAGCGCCGCGTCCCACGCAATGCGATCGAGGACGTGCCGACGGGTGGTTTCGCGCATTTCGCGAAACACGACGACGATGGGCTTACCGAAGAGCAGATGCTCGAGGAAACCCTCGCCGGCGAACGGATCGCCGCGCCGGCATTGCCGCCGGTCGATGCGGTCCTGCTCGACATCCTGCGTACCGAAGTGGGCCAATACCAGCAAATCATCCGTATCGCCCTGGCTGGCGTGGAGAACGGTGAACTGAGGGTCGACGACGCCTTGCTGCGTGCCGTGCACACCTTGCATGGCGCGATCGGCATGGTCGATATTCCGGTGCTGATCCAGGTCCTGGCGCCGCTGGAAGGCCTGCTCAAGCGCCTGCGTGCGAGCAGCACGCCGCTGGACAGGCGCGGTGTCGCCGCGCTGACGGAGACCGCCGACCTCGTCGATCACATCATGCGGCAGTTCGATGCGACGCAACCGAGCGTGCCGAACGTCGATGAACTTGCCGCGCGGATCATCGCGATGCGCGACGAGCAGCCCGAGGCGACCATCGCCCACGTACTGTTCGAGCCGGACCCGCTGCCGGAAGACCACGCGGACGCGCCGCTGCACGAGACCGCTGCCATCGCACCGGAAGAGGAGACCTTCGTCTTCGAACATGTCGCCGATGCGGCCGCCCCGCCGGCGGTTGCCGAACAAGGCATTGCCGAAGACGAGCAGGATCTCACCGCCGAACTGCTCGCCGCTTTCGATACCTTCGACCTCGACGCGAAGTCCGACGACGACGCCCATCGCCATGCGGCCGAGGAAGACGAGAACTGGAAGCAACTGCTCGGTGCGTTCGCCGACGAAGAGCCTCTCGAAGCCGGGGCGTCGCTCGATGTCGCGCCTGTCGCCGAGCCGGTCGTGCCCGAGCCCGCCCTGGTCGAATCCGTCCTTGACGAAGCGCCGCTGGCTGAAGAGCCGGCCGTGGAAACACCGTTCGATACCCAATCCTTTGAAGAGCCTGTCTTCGAGGAGCCGGTTGCCGGACCCGTGGTCGAGCCCATACACGAGCCCGTTGCGACGGAGCCGGAAGAAGAAGTCCCGCCGGCCCACGTCGAGGCTGAGCCCGTCGTGGCAGCGGAAGCGCCCGCGGAGCCCGCGGAAGCCGTGGCCTCCATGTACGCCGACATCGACCCGGACCTGCTCGAGATCTTCGTCGACGAGGGCCGTGAAATCCTCGACCACGCCGACGGCGTACTCGCCGCGTGGCGTACCGAGCCGCAGCAGCCCGAGCACGTGGCGGGCCTGCAACGCGACCTGCATACGCTCAAGGGCAGTGCGCGCATGGCCGGTATCGGTGCCGTGGGCGATCTTTCCCACGCCATGGAAACCCTGCTCGACGCCGTTGCCGGTGGCCGTCGCGAAAGCGACAGGCCTGCCATCGAGGCGATGGAGAAGGGCTTCGACCAGCTGCATTCGATGGTCCAGCGTATTGCGCAGAACCAGCCGATCGAGCTGACCGCCGAAGTGGTCGAACCGTTCGAGCGCCTCTCCGGCACCACGATCGGTCCGGACGATGGCGATACCTTCGAGGCCGCCGGTGCGCCGGCACGCCTGATGCCGGTCGTGCCGACCCCAGCGGTTGCCCCACCGGTCCTGCGCGACATGCCGGACCTGCTGCCCGAGGACGACGACGAGGACCAGGGCCGCGCTTCGCAGGAACATATCCGCGTCCGCGCCGATATGCTCGACACCCTGGTCAACCATGCCGGCGAGGTCTCGATCTACCGTTCGCGCCTGGAACAGCAGATCACCGGTTTCCGCTTCAACCTGATCGAGCACGAGCAGACCGTCAGTCGTCTGCGCAGCCAGCTGCGCATGCTGGAAATCGAAACCGAGGCGCAGATCATCGCGCGCTACCAGCATGAGCATAAAGAGACCGGCATCGCGACGTTCGATCCGCTCGAACTGGACCGGTTCTCGCAGTTGCAGCAGTACTCGCGCGCGCTGGCCGAGTCGGTCTCCGATCTGGTCTCCATCCAGACCATGCTCGACGACCTCACCCGCCAGTCCGAAACCCTGCTGCTCCAGCAGCAGCGGGTGAATTCCGAACTGCAGGACGGCCTGTTGCGCACGCGCATGGTGCCGTTCGACGCGATGGTGCCGAACCTGCGCCGTACCTTGCGCCAGGCGGCGCAGGACCTCGGCAAGCGCGCCCAGTTGCATGTCGAAGGCGCACACGGCGAAATGGACCGCAACCTGCTCGAGCGCATCAAGGCGCCGTTCGAGCACATGTTGCGCAACGCCGTGGCCCACGGCATCGAATCGCCGCGTGAGCGCGAGCGGGCCGGCAAACCGGCCGAGGGCGCGGTACGCATCCAGGTCAGCCGCGAGGCGACCGAGGTGGTGATCCGGGTCAGCGACGACGGCGCCGGCATGAACCGCGACGCGATCCGTGCCAAGGCAATCGAACGCGGCCTGTTGCGCGCGGACACCAAACTGCCCGACGACCAACTGTTCGCCCTGACCCAGACCCCGGGCTTCTCGACCGCGAGCAAGATCACCCAGGTCGCCGGCCGCGGCGTCGGCATGGACGTGGTCGCCAACGAGATCAAGCAGCTCGGCGGCACCCTGACCATCGACTCGCAGCACGGCAAGGGCACCACCTTCACCCTGCGCCTGCCGTTCACCCTCGCGGTCACCCAGGCCATCCTGGTCAAGATCGGCGAGGCGGTGTTCGCCATCCCGATGACCTCGGTGCAGGGTGTGGCCCGCGTGTCGCCGGACGAACTCAATGCACGCCTGGCCTCTGAAGACCCGACCTTCGAGTACGGCGGCGAAAGCTACGCGATCCACGACCTGGCCAAGCTGCTCAACGTCACCGCGATCCATGCCACCGACGAGGCCCAGCTGCCGCTGCTGCTGACTCGCGCCGGCGACATGCGCGGTGCGATCCGTATCGACGCGGTGATCGGCTCACGCGAAATCGTGGTCAAGCCGGTCGGCCCGCAGGTCAGCTCGGTGCCGGGCATCCTCGGCGCGACGATCATGGGCGATGGCTCGGTGCTGATGATTCTCGACCTTGCGCCGCTGGTCCGCCACGGCCTCGCCCGTCGCGCCCTCGAGCGCGATTCGGGTCTGGCCGAGCAGGTGCCGTACGAGGAAGTGCTGCGTATCCGTCCGCTTGTCATGGTGGTCGATGACTCGATCACCATGCGCAAGGTCACCGGCCGCGTACTTGAGCGCAACGAGTTCGAGGTCGCCACGGCGAAGGACGGTATCGACGCGATCGAGAAGCTCAACGAACGCGTGCCCGACCTGATGCTGCTCGATATCGAGATGCCGCGGATGGACGGCTACGAGCTGGCCATCCACATGAAGGCCGACAGTCGCCTGCGCGACGTGCCGATCATCATGATCACCTCGCGCACCGGCGACAAACATCGCCAGCGTGCCTTCGACATCGGCGTCGACCGTTATATCGGCAAGCCGTACCAGGAGAACGATCTGATCGTCCAGATCAACGATATCCTGAAGGTAAAGCACGATGAGTGAGCGGACGCCCGCCGTCGCCTTGTTGTTCGAGGACAAGGACCTCGGCAACCATCTGCGCGTTGCGCTGCAGGAATGCGGCGCGCGGATCGTCTACGACACCTCGCTGGCCTCGTTCGCCAGCGAGGCCTTGCTGGCCGCGTCGGCCGACGTCGTCGTGGTCAACCTGGACAATCCGTCCGACGCTGACCTGGACAGGCTTTACGACGCCGTCGACGGCGACGAGCCGCGGCTGGTCTTCAACGATGCGGACGTGTCGCGCGGGCTGGCCGGCTGGGACAAGGCGCGCTGGGCGCGTCACCTGGCATCCAAGGTGCTGGTCGGTTTCGACATCGACCCGCCGCGTCCGGAAGGGGCGCGCGAGATCGAGCTGCATACTGTCGCGGTCGGCGAGCCGGTGGCCGAGCCCGTTCATGAGGAAGTCTTCGCCAGCCACGTCGACGAACATGGCCTGCTTGACGATCTCGAACTGGAAATGTCGCTGGCCGAGGCCAAGGGCAACGAGACCGATGCCGACGCCGAGACGCTCGAAGCCGAACTCGAGGCGCTGCTTGCCGCCAGCGACGACCAACCGGCCGACGCCGCGTTCGACCTGTCGATCGGTGCCGTCGCCTTCGACGACCAGCATGACGCCGAACCGGTAGCGGCATTCGAATCGAATGATTTTGCCGAAACCACGGACGCGGGCGACGATGTCGCCATGGCGGCGCCACTGGCTTTCGATACGTCGTTCGAGGCCGCCCTTGAAGCGGCAGCTGAGGATGTGACCGTAGGCGAAGAGGCAGCTGTTTCCGCCCCCGTCGCGGCTCCCGTCTTCGATCTCAGCCGGTTCGAACTGGCGAGCATGGACGACGAAACGAAGACCGGGACCGATGTCGAGGTGAGCTCGTCGGTAGTCATCGAAAAACGCGAAACCGAAATCGTATTGGCGCCGCCGCCGGAATGGGACCTGGTCGATGGCGACGCGGTCACCGTCGAGGTGCCAGTCAAGCCCGCCGAGCCGAATCCGTTCGGCATCGAGACCCTGAGCGCGGCCGAATTCCTTGCCCAGGACGCGCCCGACGACGGCAGCCTGGACTTCCAGGCCGGCCTCAGCCTCGAGCTGGTGTCGATCGAGGAAGCGATCGCCCCGCGTACCGATGGCGACTTCGCCCACGAGATGTTCCTCGAAGGCCATAGCGCGGCGATCCGCCGTCTGGTCGCGCTCGGAGCGACCCGTGACAGCGCCGCTTCCGTGCGCCGTTTCCTGGCCGCCATCCCGCGTGGCTTCGCCGGTCTGGTCCTGCTCGTGCACCACATCGAGGAGGGCGCCGACCAGGAGTTGCTCGCCTCGTTGTCCGCGGCCAGCCAGTTGCCGGTGACACTGGCGATCGAAGGCGCGCGTGCCAACCAGGGCAATGTCCTGCTGGTGCCGCGCGGTCAGCAGATTTCCCTGCGCCGCGACGGGCTGATCAGCCTGCGTGCCGACGACGCCGCGCCGAACGTACGCAGTCCGTCGATCGACGCGATCTTCAGCACGGCCGCCCAGGCCTTCGGCGCCGACGCGCTGGCGATCGTCTTCGCCGGCCGTGCCAACGATGCCGTCGCCGGTGCCCAGGCGATCCACGATCGCGGTGGCCGCGTGTGGATCGAGGAGCCCGAGGACGATCATCCGGCCGAGATGGTCGCCGGCATCCGCGAAGAGCGCATCGTGTCCTTCAGTGGCAGCGTCGACGCGCTTGCCGAGCATCTGATCCAGGAATTCCCATGAGCGACCCGTTACCGCGCGAAATCCGTTGCGTCCTGATTCCCAGCGGCGGTGCGCGCCTGCTCTTGCCCAACGCGGCGGTGGCCGAAGTCATCACCCTGTCCAAGCCCGAGCCGGTCGAGAATGCGCCGGACTGGCTGCTCGGCCGTATTGCATGGCGTGGCTGGCGTCTGCCGTTGATCTCGTTCGCCACGCTTGCCGGCAGCGACGACGGTAGCGAGGCCTTGAGCTCGCGCGTCGCCGTGCTGAAAGCGCTGGGCCACAACCCGAAGATGCCCTTCATCGCCGTGGTGACCCAGGGTTTCCCGCGCCTGACCACGCTCAACGCCGAACTGATCCTGCCCACCCACGACGGCAGTGAAATGCCCTTTGGCGTGCGCGCCCAGGTCCTGGTGCGCGACGATATCGCGATGATTCCAGATCTGGAAGCGATCGAGGACAGCCTGATCGAAGTCCTCGACCTGGCAGGTTAAAGATCGCCGTGCAGCGCCTGTAGCGCTGCGAGCGCCGCGAGGCCGGCGGTCTCGGTACGCAGGATGCGCGGGCCGAGGCGCAGGCTGGTGAAGCCGGCCGCGGACAATGCCGTGGTATCGCGCTCACCCAGGCCACCTTCGGGACCGACGACCAGCAGGGCACCGTGTTCGAGCTTGAGGGATTGCGCGCGGCGATCGCCTTCCGGCAACAGCGCCAGGCGTTCGCGGCCGTCTTCGGCAAGCGATGCCAGCCAGGCCTGCAAGGGCTGCGCGGCCTCGATATACGGCAACCGCGCACGACCGGACTGCTCGCAGGCACTGGCCGCCACGGCGCGCCAATGCTGCAGGCGCTTCTCGGCACGGGCGGCATCCAGCTTCACTTCGGAGCGCTCGGTCAGCAACGGCACGATGCGCACCACGCCGAGCTCGGTGGCCTTCTGCACGATCAGGTCCATCTTCTCGCCACGGGCGACGCCCTGGGCCAGGGTCAGCGCCAACGGCGACTCGTTGTCCGGCGTGCGGGCGTCACCCATGGCAACCACGACCTCACGTTTGCCCAGCGCGACAATCGTCGCCGCATAGTCGCGACCGTCGCCATTGAACAACACCAGCGGATCGCCTTCGGCCAGGCGCAGTACCCGCGCCACATGCTCGCCCGCCTGTTGCGGCAGGGCGAAGCTGGCGCCCGGCGTGAGTGGCTGATCGACATGGATACGGATGCTGCGCATGGCAAAGCTCCTGAAAAGCCCTGGCATTGTAGCTAAAGCATCCAGACGCGCCGCCCGCGCCTTGCTCTTCGCTTTCGCTCTTGATCGTCATACCGGCGCAGGCTGGTATCCAGTGGCCACGGTGGTCGGTGGTCGCCACTGGACCCCGGCCTGCGCCGGGGGTGACGTGAGGGGGGTGGGTGCCGCGCCTTGCCCTGCTCTTCGCCTCTGCTCTTGATCGTCATACCAGCGAAGGCTGGTATCCAGTGGCATCAATGGTCGGTGGTCGCCACTGGACCCCGGCCTGCGCCGGGGGTGACGTGAGGGGGATGGGTGCCGCGCCTTGCTCTGCTCTTCGCCTCTGCTCTTGATCGTCATACCAGCGAAGGCTGGTATCCAGTGGCATCAGTGGTTGGTGGTCGCCACTGGGCCCCGGCCCGCGTGGGGGTGACGGTGAATGGAGTGTTGTCTTCTATGGTCCCAAGGGCTGTCGCCCAACTGCGAAAACGTTCTAAGCTCGCTTCTATGAAAATCGTCTGGTACTTCGATTTCATCTCGCCGTTCGCCTGGCTGCAGTGGCCCAGGATCAGGGCCCTCGCAGCGACGCGCGAGGTCACCCTGCGCCCGATCCTGTTCGGCGCCCTGCTGTCGCATATGGAGCAGAAGGGTCCGGCGGAAATCCCGCGCAAACGCGAGTTTACCTATCGCTATGTGCTGTGGCGCGCCCGCCTCGCCGGCAGCACGCTGCGCTTTCCTCCCGCACATCCATTCAATCCTTTGCCAGCGCTGCGGCTATGCATCGCCGCCGGTACCACGATCGCGGCGATCGACACGATCTTCCGCTGGATTTGGGAGGAAGGCCAACTGGCCGACAGCCTGGCCACCGTCGCGCCGCTGGCCGCGGAGCTCGGTATCGACGATGCGCAGACGGCGATGAGCGATCCCACGGTCAAGGCCACGCTGCGTGCCAACTATGAAGCGGCGTTGGCCGAAGGCGTCTTCGGCGTGCCGATGCTGTCGATCGATGGCGAGTTGTTCTGGGGCGAGGACGCCCATGCCTTCGCCATGGCCTTCCTTGACGATCCCTCCCTGCTGGGCGAGGCGGAAATGGCCCGCCTCGGCACGCTGCCGATCGGGCTTTCGCGCATTTAGCGGACTGCCCTCGCGATGCCCGCGATCGCCGTATCGACCATGAAATCGATCTCCGCTTCGCTGATCACATAGGGCGGCATGAAGTACACGATATTGCCGAGCGGCCTGAGCAAGGCGCCGTTGGCGAGGCCATGCAGATACACCCGCATGCCGCGGCGTTCTTCGGCGGGGTAGGGGCGCCGGCTGGCCTTGTCGGCGACCAGTTCGATAGCCGCGATCAGGCCGGTCTGGCGGACGTCGGCGACCTGCGGATGGTCCTTCAGCGGTGCGATCCGTGCGGCCAGGTGTGCGGCAAGCTCGCGATTGCGTTCCAGTACCGGATCGTCACGGAAGATCTTCAGCGTTGCCGTCGCCGCGCGGCAGGCCAGTGGATTGCCGGTGTAGCTGTGCGAGTGCAGGAAGGCCTTGCCGCTGCGGTATTCGGCGTAAAAGGCCTGGTAGACCTCGTCGGTGGTGAGCACGGCAGATAGCGGCAGGAAGCCGCCGGTCAAGCCCTTTGACAAGCACATGAAATCCGGTGAGATACCCGCCTGCTCGCAGGCGAACAAGCTGCCCGTGCGACCGAAGCCGACCGCGATCTCGTCGGCGATCAGGTGGACATGGAACTCATCGCAGAGCGCGCGAAGGCCGGTCAGGTACGAGGCGTCGTACATGCGCATGCCGCCGGCACACTGGACCAGCGGCTCGACGATGACGGCGCAGGTTTCATGCGCGTGACGCTCGAGCAGGCTACGCATCTCGCCCAGGCGTCGCACCGCGATATCGCGCGGTGATTCGCCCGGCTCGCCCTCGTAGATATCGGGGGAGGGCGCCAGTTCGGGAGTCAGCAGCAATGGCGCATAGGTCTTGCGATACAGCGCGACATCGCTGACCGAGAGCGCACCGAGGGTTTCGCCGTGATAGCTGCCAGTGAGCGCGATGAAGCGGGTCTTCTCGCCGTGGCCGCGATTGAGCCAGTAGTGGAAGCTCATCTTCAGGGCGACTTCGATCGCGGCCGAGCCATTGTCGGCAAGGAAGACGCGGTCGAGCCCGGGCGGGGTGATGCGGACCAGCTCCTCGGCCAGCTCCAGCGCCGGCTCGTGGGTGAAGCCGGCGAAGATCACATGCTCCAGCGTATCGAGCTGGGCCTTCACCGCCCCGGCGATGCGTGGGTTGGCGTGGCCGAACAGGTTGGTCCACCAGGAACTGACGCAATCGAGGTAGCGGCGGCCATCGGCGTCGACCAGCCATGCGCCTTCGCCGCGAACCACGGGTACCATGGGGATGCTTTCGTGGTCGTGCATCTGCGTGCACGGGTGCCACAGTACCTTCAGGTCGCGCTCGGCAAGGCTGGCGTTGGATGCGGGGGAAACGATCAGTGGGTCGGTCATGCCGACATGATCGGCCTCCCGGCACGCCGACTCAAGCAGGGCGCATGGTGAGGAACATCGTTTGAAGCTTCTGAAATGGGTCTTGGCCGTCCTGCTGGTCCTGCTGGTCGCCGCCGCCGCGCTGTTCTGGTTCCTGCCCGCGTCCTGGGTTGTCGGCGCCGTGGAATCGCGCATGCATGGCATGCGCGTCGAGGGCGTCAGCGGCACGCTCTGGAACGGCCATGCCGAGCGCGTGGTAACCGCCGACGGCGAGTTGCTGGGCATGTTGGACTGGACACTCAATCGCGGAGCGCCGCTGGGGCGCAGGCATGTCACGGGGCGCTTCCAGGGCCCGCTCGGCCATGTCGCCTGGCAATTCGACCATGCGCGGTCCGATAGCAGCGACTGGCGCGATATCGATTTCCGCTGGGATGCACGGGTGTTCGCCAGCCATCCGGCGCTGCGTGCATTCGATCCGCGCGGCACGCTGGAAGGCCGCATCCCGGAAGCGTCGCTGCAAGGTAACTGGCCGGTGACGATGCATGGCGAAGCGACCTGGCGCGATGCGTCCTTGCAGATGCCCGAAGGCCGGGTACCGCTCGGCAACCTGCATGTAGGCGTGACCAGCAACGATGGCGTGCTGCACGCGAAGCTGGACGAGGACGGCAGTGGTCCGCTTGATATCCGGGGTACGCTCGACGCCATGCCGCTGGGCTGGCGCCTGGACATCCGCATGCAGCCGCGTACGGTCGATACCGCGTTGTCCCATCTGCTGGCGCGTTTCGGCCCGCCCTCCGCCGACGGCAGCACCATCATCCACCGACAGGCGGGCCTGGCGCCCGCGGAGATGCCATGACGATCGATGCAAAGGGACTGGATGAGGCGCTCGTCGCCGCACGCGAAGCGGCCGAGGCGGCCGCCAAAGTCATCCGGCATTACTGGCAACATGGTGCGGCCGTGGAGATCAAGAGCGATGCCACGCCGGTGACCGTCGCCGATCGCGAGGCCGAGCTGGCCATTCGTGAGGTGTTGTCGCGCGCGCTACCGGAAGCGTCGATCTATGGCGAGGAATTCGGCCTCGACCCCGGATCGCACGAACTTCTCTGGCTGGTCGATCCGCTCGACGGCACCAAGAGCTTCGTGCGAGGCACGCCGTTCTTTTCCACGCAGATCGCCCTGATGCATCGCGGTGAACTGGTCCTTGGCGTGTCCTCGGCGCCGGTGTACTGCGAAACGATGTGGGCCCGTCGCGGCGGCGGTGCCTTCCTCGATGGCAAGCGCGTCACCATCGCCGATACCGCGGCGATGGACCAGGCCTCGATCTCCACCGGCAACCTGCGCAGCCTCACCCTCGATGCGCGCTGGCAGGCGCTCGGCGCGATGATCCGCGACAGCAACCGCATTCGCGGCTATGGCGATTTCTGTCACTACCACCTGCTTGCCCGCGGCGGCCTCGACCTGGTCGTCGAATCGGACCTGAATATCCTCGATATTGCCGCGCTGGCGGTGATCTGCCGCGAAGCCGGGGCTACCGTGACGGATCTCCGCGGCAAATCGCTGGACCTGGACACGAGCAGCCTGCTGGCGGGCGTGCCGGCGATCCACGCCGAGGCCCTGTCGCGTTTCACCGCGGCCGACGTCCTGCAGCCGTCCGTTCTACAATCGTCCGATGACTAAGCGACCGACCATCCTCTCGACCCGCGACGCGCCGGAAAGCCATTTCCTGCATGTCGAGAAGGTCGACCTCGAATTTTCCAACGGCGAGCGCCGTACCTACGAACGCCTGAAGGGCGGCGGACTCGGTGCCGTGATCATCGTGCCGATGCGCGACGCCGAGACCGTCTTGCTGGTCCGCGAATACGGCGTCGGCCTGGATCGCTATGAGCTCGGCTTGCCCAAGGGCAGGCTCGACCAGGACGAAACCGCCGAGCAGGGCGCCAATCGCGAACTGAAGGAAGAAGTCGGGTTCGGCGCGCGCAAGCTGAAGATCCTCGGCTCGCTATCGCTCTCGCCTTCGTACATGACGCATATGGCGCATGTCGTGCTCGCCGAGGACCTCTACCCGGAACGCCTCGAGGGCGACGAGCCGGAGGAACTCGAGGTCGTGCCCTGGAAGCTGGCCGACCTGCACACCCTCATTGCCCGCGACGACGTCAGCGAAGGCCGTTCGATCGCTGCCCTGTTCATGGCGCGCGAATACCTCGCCGGCCGGTACCACCCGACGTGATCGTCGATCAGGAACTTCTGGCGGCCGTCGCCGCGCTGGCGCGTCGCGCGGGTAGCGCGATCATGGACATCTACGTTGGCGGTTTCGACGTCACCCGCAAGGCCGACGCCTCGCCGGTCACCGCCGCCGACCTCGCCGCCGACGGCATCATCCTGGCCGGCCTTGCCGAACTGACCCCCGGCATACCGGTACTGACCGAAGAGACGACGGCACCGTCCTGGGAACAGCGGCGCGCATGGCAGCGCTACTGGCTGGTCGATCCGCTCGACGGTACGCGCGAGTTCGTCAAACGCAACGGCGAATTCACCGTGAACATCGCCCTGATCGAGGACCACCAGCCCGTGCTCGGCGTGGTGCTGGCGCCGGTCAGCGGCGATCTGTATGCCGCCGCGCGCGGCATCGGTGCCATGCGTGAGTCCACGCCCGGCGCCATCCCGCGGCCGATCGGCACGCGCAAGGCGGCGCTGCCGTTGCGTGTCGCCGGCAGTCGCTCGCACGGTAGCGCGCGCCAACTGGCGATGCTGGAGCAGATCGGCGCACACGAACTCATGCCGCTGGGTTCGTCACTGAAATTCTGCGTGATCGCACGCGGCGACGCCGACCTGTACCTGCGTCTTGGCCCGACGTCCGAATGGGATACCGCTGCCGCGCAATGCGTGCTCGAGGAAGCCGGCGGCAGCCTGGTCGACCTGGATGGCCAGCCGTTCCGTTACAACACGCGCGACTCGCTGCTCAATCCGGAATTCATCGCCAGCGGCGATCGGTCGATCGACTGGGCCGCGCGCATGAGGCCGGCGGCATGACGCGGCCCATCGACGACCTTGTCGCGATCATGGCGCGCCTGCGCGATCCGGAAACCGGTTGCCCCTGGGACGTCCGCCAGAGTTTCGAGACCATCGCGCCGTACACCATCGAAGAAGCCTACGAAGTCGCCGACGCCATCGACCGGCGCGACTGGGCGGACCTGCGCGACGAGCTCGGCGATCTCCTGCTGCAAGTCGTGTTCCATGCACGCATGGCCGAGGAAGCCGGCCTGTTCGGTTTCGACGATGTGGCTACTTCGATCTCGGAAAAAATGCGTCGTCGCCACCCGCATGTTTTCGCGGACACCGCGTATGCGGATCTCGCCGAACAGACCCGCGCCTGGGACGTGCTGAAAGCCGACGAGCGCGCGGCCAAGGGCGAGGAGGACCGCAGTGCCCTGGCCGGCATCGCCCGCGGCCTGCCCGAATGGCAACGCGCGACCAAACTGCAGAAACGCGCGGCGAATGTCGGTTTCGACTGGCCTGACCATCGCCCGGTGCTGGACAAGCTCGCCGAAGAAATCGAGGAAGTCCGCGCGGAGTTCGATGCCGGCGCCGATGTCGAACGGCTTACCGACGAGATCGGCGACGTGCTCTTCGTCGTCGCCAACCTGGCGCGGCATGCCAAGGTCGATTTCTCGCGTGCGCTGCGCATGGCCAATGCAAAGTTCGAGCGACGCTTCCGGCATATGGAGGCGATGGCGGATGCGGAGGGGACGACACTCTCCGATCATTCGCTCGAGGCACAGGAAGCGTTCTGGCAGAGGGCCAAGAAGCTCTGACACGCATCGCGCAAGGACTCGCGCACAGGGTGCGCCACAAGGTCGCGGCAACCTTCACCTGTGGGAGCGAACCCTGTTCGCGAGCCCCTTGAGGCCGGGCCTTGCACGCTTGCCAGCTCTACCCCAACGAAAAAAAGGCCGACGATCGCTCGCCGGCCTTCCCGGATTCCCACGGGATAGTTCTTACTGCGCGTCGCTGCTACCAGCGGCCTGCTTCGCGCCGGCGCGCTGCGCCCAACGGGCCTTCATCTGCTCCATCTCGGCGTGGCGCTTCTGCTCGAGGGTCAGGTTCTCGTCCAGGCTCTTGCGCAGGGTGGCGATCGCCTGGTCGGCGTTGGCCGGACGCATCTGCGCACGGGCCAGGTGGGCGTACACGTAATTGCGGACCATCGGGTTCTGCGACTTGGCGAGCACGTCGTTGTACAGCGCCGGTAGTTCCTTGGCGCGGCCTTCCACGATGTAGAGGCGCTCAAGGGCGCGCAGGTTGGCGATGACCGGGCTGCGCTGGTGCATGCGGCCGTGGCCTTCATGGCCGCCGCGACCGTCGAAGTGACCCTTGCCCGGGCCGTGGTCGCCCTTGGGCGACGAGGCCTGGGCACCCGCTGCGGGGGCGGCAGCCGGCGTGGCGCTCTGGGCGAAGGCGAAGGAGGCCGAACCCGCGATCAGCAGGGCGGCTACGGAGGCGAGTATGGTCTTGCGATGCATGGGCACGGATTCCTCAGGTTGGGGTTGCCGTCCATCAAACGCGGGGCCCGGAACGCGGTTGACCGGACCGTTAGGCTTCCGCTCAGCTTCGCAACCCTTTAGCCTTCCCGTGCATCCAAGCAGTCACTCCCTTCGAACGTAAGGAAATGAACATGCGTCGTCTCGCCTTCACCGCCTTGATCCTGTTCCCGGCGATCGCCCTGGCCGAGCAGCCCTGCGCCTTCCAGGCGCCGCGCAGCCTCGATCTCGACCTTGCGGGCGTGCGCACGGTGCAGGTCGACGTGCGCAGCCACAACCTTCATGTGAAAGGTCTTGCGGACGCGAAGCGGCTGAGCCTGCGCGGCCGTGCCTGCGCTTCGGACCAGGCGGACCTGGAAAACCTGACCATCCAGCAGCATCGCGATGGCGATCGACTGGTCATCGAACTCGGGGGTGACAACCATTCGGTCTTCAGTTTCAGCCATTCGCGCTACCAGTTCCTGGACGTCGACGTGGCCTTGCCGTCCACCGTGCCGGTACAGGTCAACGTGGGTTCCGGCGATGCCGACGTTCGCGGCGTGGCGTCGTTCGAAGGCGCCGCGGGTTCGGGTGACCTGGATCTGCACGACATCGCCGGTCCGGTTCGCGTGGACGTCGGCTCGGGCGATATCAAGGCCGAGCGCGTCGGCCCGATCGAGATCGGTTCGGTCGGTTCGGGTGACTTCAAGGCGACCGATATCCGTGGCGACGTCAAGGCCGGCAGCGTTGGCTCGGGCGACCTCGGCCTGAGCAGGGTCAAGGGCAATGTCGAGGTCGACTCGATCGGTTCGGGCGACCTCACCGTCAACGGCGTCTCCGGCGACCTGACCGTGCACAGCAAGGGCAGCGGCGACATCGATCATCGCGACGTGGGCGGCAAGGTCAACGTGCCGCACCGTGACGACGATTAAGGCTTAACGCTTGAGTACCGACGCCGGGCCACCGGTCTTCGGCTGGTGGCCCGCTTCGTTGCGGGCTCTGCGCAAGGACCACTTTTTCCTCGTGCTGCTGGGCGCGCTCGTCGCGCTGACCGTCGCCGCACCGGCGAAGTTCGTCACCTGGCCCGCGCTCGTCGACTGGCCGACCATCTTCGCGATGGCCGGCCTGTTGATGTTGACCAAGGGCGTGGAAACCAGTGGCGCGCTCGCCCTGGGTGGACGCTGGCTGATCGGCAAGGTGGGGACGCAGCGGCTGGCCGCGGTCTGCCTGGTCATGCTGACCGCCTTGCTGTCGATGCTGCTGACCAATGACGTGGCCTTGTTCGTCGTCGTGCCGCTGACCCTCGGCATGTGTCGCATTGCGCGGATGCCGCCGGTACGGCTGATCGTGTTCGAAGCGCTGGCGGTGAATGCCGGGTCGGCGCTGACCCCGATCGGCAATCCGCAGAATCTTTTCCTCTGGCAACAGTCGGCGCTGTCCTTCGGCGGCTTCGTCTGGCAGATGGCGCCGCTGGTCGTCGTGCTGCTGCTCATGCTGCTCGCGCTGACCGCGCTGGCCTTCCCGCGTACGCCGATGCATGTGGACGATGCCGTGCCGTCGGCGGCACTCGATCGTCGCCTGCTCACGGTATCGCTGGCGCTCTACCTGCCGTTCCTCGTACTGGCCGACATGCACTACACGCTCGGCGCCCTGGTCGCGGTGATGGCGGTTTTCCTGTGGCTGCGACGACGCGTGCTGGCGGAAATCGACTGGGGCCTGCTGGTGGTCTTCGTGCTGATGTTCGTCGACCTGCGCCTGCTCGCCTCGCTGGACGCGGTACGCGGCTTTATCGCCGGTCTCGGCCTCGATCGTGCGCCGCATCTGTTCTTCGCCGGCGTCGGCCTGTCGCAGTTCATCAGCAATGTGCCGGCGGCGATTGCCCTGGCCGAGTATTCGCACGACTGGAAGACGATTGCCTGGGGCGTGAATGTCGGCGGTTTCGGTATCGGCATCGGTTCGCTGGCCAACCTGATCGCGCTGCGGCTGTCCGGCGAGCGTGGGGCGTGGAAGGTCTTCCACGCCTGGTCGATCCCCTTCGTGCTGGTCGCCGCCGCCGTGGGCTACCTGCTGCTGTTTCTATTCGCGTCGTAATAGTTCGATCGGCGAGGTATGCAGGACTTTCCGCGTACCGAGCAAGCCGAGCAGCATGACCACGAAGGCCGCCGCGGCCGCGGCACCGATCAACGGTCCCAGCGGCGGCACGAAGCCCTCGATATGGAACACCGCATGGCCGAGCCAGAGTCCGGTACCGGCCGCACCCATCGCCGCGGTCAGGCCGGCGACCAGGCCGAGCAGGGCGAATTCGCAGGCGGCCGCGGCGCGCAGCTGCACGCGCCTGGCGCCGAGCGTACGCAGCAAGGCGGCTTCGTGTCGTCGTTCCTGCGCGCTGGCGGCCAGCGCCGCGGCCAGCACCAAGGCACCGGCGAGCAGGCTGAAGCCGAGTACCCAGCGCACGGCGCTGCCGACCCGGTCGACGATTTCGCGCACGCGGTCCAGCAGCGAGTCGACGTCGATCAGGCTGAGGTTGGCGTAGTCGCGCGACAGTTTCGCCAGATCGTCGGCATGGCCGCGTGGCACATAGAAACTGGCCAGCCAGGTATGCGGCAGGGTGCTGGCGTGGGCCGGGTCGAGCAACAGGAAGAAGTTGACCCGGAACGAGCTCCAGTCCACCCGGCGCACACTGGAAACACGCGCGTCGATGGTCTGTTCGCCGATCACGAAGCTCATCCGGTCGCCGATCTTCAGGCCGAACATGTCGCGCCATGAGGTATCCACCGAGACCTCCGCTTCAGCCGGATGGTCGCCGGACCACTGGCCCGCGACCACCTGGTTCGCCGGCGGCAGTTCGCCGCTCCAGGAAAGACGCAGCTGACGGTCCACCGATTCCTTCGCGCGTTCGTCGGCGAAGGCCAGGCTATCGACCGGCTTGCCATTGATCGCGGTGAGCTTGCCGACCGCGAGCGGCAGCATATTGAGCTTCTGTCCGCCGATCTTCGCCAGCGCCTGCTCGAAGCCTTCGCGCTGGTCGTCCTGCAGATTCAACGCGAACCAGTTCGGCGTGTCGGTCGGCAACTCCTTGCGCCAGCCATCGAGCAGGGCGGGGGCGACCACGGCGAGCAGGAGCAGGGCCGACAGCCCGAGCGACAGCGCAGTGGCCTGGATCAGGCTCAGGCCCCGGCGGCGGGCCAGGGCGGCGAGGCCGAGGCGCAGGGTCGGGTGGACATTGGGCGCGAAACGCCGCGCCAGCCATAACAGCAAGGCCGAGAGCAGGGCGGCGACGACGGCGATGCCGAACAGGCTGGCGGCAAGGATGCCCGCCAGCTTGGCCGAGCCGCTCTGGCTCCAGACCAGGACCAGCGCCACGACGAGCGGGATCAGGTACAGCGCATCGAAGCGGCGTACCCGGCGCGCCATGCTTTGCCGGAAGACAGCGACCGGAGGCACTTCGGCCAGGCGCACCAATGGCGGCAACGCGAACCCGGCAAGCACCGCCAGGCCCATCGCCGCCGCGGCCAGCGAGGGCCATAGCGGCAAGGTGGTCGGTATGTTGGCGAACATCGTGCTGGCGAACGCCCACGCGCCTTGCGCCATGGCCAGCGCGAGACCGATGCCAAGCAGGGCCGAGGGAATCGCCAACGCGGCCAGCGTGGTCACTAGTAGCGCCACGACCTTGCGCCGAGGCGTGCCGAGGGCACGCAGCAGGGCGACCTCCATGGTCTTGCGTCGTGCATAGCGCTGCGAAGCCATCGCGATGGCGACGCCGGCGAGCAGGGCGGAAAGCAGGGCGGTCAGGCGCAGGAACGAACTGGCGCGATCGAAGGCCGTGCGCATCCGTTCCTGGGTCTGTTCGGGCGTGATCAGTTCGGCGCCTTGCGGCAAGGTGGTGCCTTCCGCCCAGCGTCGCCAGTCGCCGATCGCGGCGACATCGCCGGAAAGCAGCAGGCGATAACGGGCGCGGCTGCCGCTGCCGAGCAGGCCGGCGGCATTGGCATCGTCAAGGCTCATCATTGCGCGTGGCGCGAGGGCGAACAGTTCGCCGCCGTCGGGCTGGCGTACCAGCTCGGCGCCGACCTTCAGCTCGCGCCCGCCCAGCTGGATGGTCTGGCCGGGCTTGATAGCCAGCGCGACGAGGGCGCGGTGATCGAGATAGACGCTGCCAGCGGGCGGTCCATGTCCGATGCGGTCATGCCCCTGTTCGTCGACCAGCTCGAGTGTGCCTCGCAAGGGATACGCGGCATCGCTGGCGAAGACATCGAGCAGCTGGCTTTGCCCATTGACGAAGGCGACCGACGGAAAGCTGGCGCTGCTGGTCGTCGTCAGCCCGCGGGTATTCGCTTCGTCGGCGAAGCGCTCGGGCAAGGCGGCCGGTGACGAGATGCCCAGGTCGCCACCAATCAGTTCCGACGCGCTGGCCAATACGCCACGCTCGATGCGGGTGGACAAGGTGGCGACGACGCCGAGCGCAACCACGGCCAGCACCAGCGAGGCAGCCAGCGTGCGCAGTTCGACCAGGTGCCATTCGCGGCGCAGCGTACGCAGGGCGAGGGTGGTCACCCTCATGACAGGCGGCCTTCCTGCAGTTCCGCGCTGCGCGTGCAGCGCTGGGCCAGTTTCGGGTCATGGGTGACCAGGACCAGGGTGGTCTGGTGCTGGCTGTTCAGTTCGAACAGCAGGTCGCCGACATGGGCGCCGGTGCGCTGGTCGAGGTTGCCGGTCGGTTCGTCGGCGAACAGCAGGCGCGGGCGGTGGACGAAGGCGCGGGCCAGGGCCACGCGCTGTTGTTCGCCGCCGGAAAGCTGGGCCGGGTAATGCCGCCGGCGTGCGCTCAGGCCCACCGATTCCAGCGCCGCGCGCGCCCGGTCGCGGGCATCGTCGCTACCCTCCAGTTCCAGCGGCAGCATGATGTTCTCTTCGGCGGTCAAGGCCGGCAGAAGGTGGAACGACTGGAAGACGAAGCCGACCCAGCGTCGACGGATCCCGGCCCGCGCCTCTTCGTCCAGGTGTTCCAGCGCCTCGCCATCGAGGCGGATGCTGCCGGTGGTCGGCACGTCCAGCCCGGCGAGCAGGCCGAGCAGGGTGGTCTTGCCCGAGCCGGAAGCCCCGATGATGGCGAAGCTCTCGCCGGGGGCGACCCGCATGGTCACGCCACTGAGGATATCCAGGCGCCCGTCCGGGCCGGAGACCGACTTGGTAACATCGTTCACTTCGAGAAGAACGCGGGATGAATCGCTCATGCGTCGTTACCTGTTCCTGTGGTTGTTCGTGTGCTGCAGCCTGGCTGGCACCGGGAGTGCCGTCGCGGCGACGGCGTCGCCACGGACGATCCTGGTGCTGGGGGATTCGCTTTCGGCCGCGCACAACATTCCGGTGGAAGCCGGCTGGGTTCATCTGCTGGACACGCGTCTTGCCAAGATGGAGCCGGCATGGACGCTCGTCAATGCCAGCATCAGCGGCGAGACCTCGCTCAGTGGCCGCAACCGGCTGCCGGCCCTGCTTGGCCAGTACAAGCCGGCGGTGGTCATCATCGAGCTCGGTGCCAACGACGGCCTGCGCGGTCTTCCGTTGGGGCCCTTGCGGGAGAATCTCGACGCGATGATCGCGGCCAGCCGCAAGGCCGGGGCCAAGGTCCTGCTGCTGGGGATCGAAATGCCGGTGAACTATGGACCGCAATATCGCGATGGCCTGCGTGCCGTCTATGCCGATGCCGCACGTTCGGCCAGGGTAGCCCTGTTACCCTTCCTGCTCGACGGCGTCGCCCAGGATCCTTCGCTGATGCAGGACGACGGCTTGCATCCCACTGCCCCCGGCGAACCGCGCGTGGCAGACAACGTGCAAAAAGCCCTGCGGCCCCTGCTTTGACCCGGTCTTGAACAGTTACCGAATCGTGCATGGGCCGGCTACATCGGTTTCACGGTCTTCTCACCCCCGGCTCGGTTAACTCTTCACATTTGTGAACCCAAGGCCGGAGAGAGGAACTATGAGCGCACACGACGAACAGAGCGGCCTGATCCTGCTGGTCGAAGACAACCGCGGCATCGCCGAGATGGTCGGCGAGTTCCTGGAGCGCCGTGGCTACTCCGTGGACTATGCCGCCGACGGCGTCAGCGGCCTGCACCTGGCTGTCTCGAACAGCTATGACGTGGTCGTCCTCGACCTTATGCTGCCGGGCATGGACGGCCTGGATCTCTGCCGCAAACTGCGCAAGGACGGCAAGAAATCCACGCCGGTGCTGATGCTGACCGCGCGCGATACCCTGGAAGACAAACTGGTGGGCCTGGAAGCCGGCGCCGACGACTATCTGGTCAAGCCCTTCGAAGTGCGCGAGCTGGAAGCACGCCTGCGTGCGTTGATTCGCCGCGACCGTCGCCAGGTCTCCTCCGAGGTACTGAATGTCGGCGACATGACCCTGGATACCGCCACCTTGCGCCTGACCCGCGCCGGCCAGGAACTGACCGTGTCGCCCATCGGCCTGAAGCTGCTCGCCATCCTGATGCGCGAGTCGCCGCGGGTCGTCAGCCGCCGCGATATCGAGCGGGAGATCTGGGGCGATACGCTGCCCGATTCGGACACGCTGCGCTCGCACCTGTACAACCTGCGCCGGGTGATCGACAAGCCGTTCGAGCGTGCATTGCTGCATACGATCCATTCCGCCGGCTACCGCCTCGCCGACCTCGACTCCGAGGTTGCCGCCTCGCAGTCGGCGTAAGGGGCCACGGCGGACAAACATGGAAGGCAGGCAGGCACCCAGCTTTCGACCCGGCGCATTCAGGAGACGTCTGACCATCGTCTGCGGCCTGCAGATGCTGGTGACGGTGATCGCCGGCACGATGGCGATCGAAAACGTCGCACCGGTCGCCGCCGTGCTGGTCATCGTGCTCAGCTCGGGCATCCTCGCGTGGCTGGCGATCAGCCGCGAATGGACACCGGTAGCCAGCCTCGCACGCCTGATCGAGGGATGGGACCCGAACAAGCCGGACCCCGACTACTTCGAGCCCGCCAACCTGTCCGCCCGCACCGACGCGGATATCGCCTCGGTGATGAAGGGCATGCACGGTTTCGCCAGCCGTATCGAGAGCTTCGGCGAACGCGAACGCAACTTTACCCGCGACGCCAGCCACGAACTGCGCAGTCCGCTCACGGTGATCAAGATGTCGGCGGACATGCTTGCCGACGAACCGGACCTGGGTGAATTCGGCCATCGCTCGGTCGATCGTATCCGGCGTTCCGCGCGCGAACTCGAAGCCCTGGTCGAAGCCTTCCTGATCCTCTCGCGCGAAGCGGATAACGGCCTCGCGGAAGAGGATTTCGTCGTCAACCAGGTGCTCCGCCAGGAGGTGGAGTACGCACGTGAGCTGATTTCGGGCAGGCCGGTGGAACTGGTCCTGGAGGAGCCGGCTACCTTCGCCCTGCATGCCTCGCCGCGCGTCTTCGCGGTGCTTTGCGGACAACTCATCCGCCATGCATTGCAGCAGACCGACCAGGGCAAGATCACCATTACCGTGATGCCCGGCGCGGTGAGCGTGATCAATCCGCCCGCCCCGCAGGATCATGCCGAAGGCGTCGCCGGACGCGGATGGGTCGATCCGCATGGTTTCGACCTGGCGATTGCCCGTCGACTGAGCGACCGCTTCCACTGGCCACTGGAAATGCGCAGCGGCAGCGGCGGCAACCGCGTGGCGAACCTGCGTTTCCCCCATCCCCAGCCGGTCGATCCTTAAAAATATTCATCCGGATGTGCCTGGCGCATTCTTGCGCATCGTCCGTCCCCGTCCGCGGGCGCGATGCGGCGCGGTGACGGATATGTGTGCGCGTGTATCCGCCCGCACGCCGCGAGGGCCGTTTTTCCATGCCGCGGCGCTCGCTGCCATGTCGCAAGTTATTTCGATTCGCATGAATTCGTGATCTTCACGAAGTAACTATGTGCACTCGTTTTTTTGCCGAAAGAAATGGTTTTTAGAACCGTGACGAATTGGCTATTTCGCTCATTCGCCTGTTTCCGTACCGTGCGGTCAAGGCGGATTCGTTAGTTTTTGCTTATCGGAACTGGCGAACGTTATCGCAAGAAGCAGATCCCCCCGGGACGGCCTCAGCGCCCAACCGTTCTGCTTTCCCACATTCGGAGCAAGGTTCGATGGCAGTGACGGCGCTCGTTTTCGGCGTGGACCGGCATTCATCCATACATGGGAATTCCAGCATCGATGACCCCGGCCAAGGGGCGGCCGCCATGTTCGCGCCGGCTTCCCAGGCCCCGGCGCGTCACGCGTCCCCCGTATCCACGGGTACAACCGTGCATGACCCGTCGGGTGAAACCGGCGCCCCCGCGGGGTCGAGCGATCTGCCTGCGCGCATACGCCAGCTGATCGACGCGGAGGGCGGCGCCGCCACCATCGCCCGACGCTGCGGGTTTTCCGCGGCGACCGTACGCAGCTGGCGTGACGGCATGTGCGACATCTCGCGTGGGCGCTGCGTAACGCTCTCCCGATGCCTCGGGGTATCGCTGCTGTGGATCGTCGTTGGCGAGGGCCCGATGAAGCTGGCGCCGCCGACCCCGTCGCATGTGCCGGGCCGTTCGTCGACCGGCCAGCATGGCACGGTCGATCCCCGCCTGCTCGCCGACGCGCTGCGACTGCTACGTTCGTACGTGAGCATGGTGGGCGGTTCGCTCGATTCATCCAGCCGCGCCGACCTCATGGCCGAGCTCTACAACATCCTCAGTTCCGCCGATGATCCCGGTTTCGCCGACCGCCTTGTCGCGTTCCAGAACGCCCTCGGTGCACGGCTGCGCGGCGGTAGCGGAGCATGCGGCTGATCGCCCCACAGATGTAACAGGCAAGTCCACACGGCGACCGGGAAGAGGGTCGCGACAAATGCGCGGCGACACGCTCGCCGCCGGCAGGACAGGACACCTCGACCGACACGAATCCGACGACTTGCATCGTCGGACAGGGGTCGCTGCGTCCTGAAAACAGATCGTCCACCGGTTCCCGGCAGGACGTCCACAAGACGAAAACCACTTCACTTATCCCAGAGGGGGACAAACGTGGAAATCGAAAAGCAATCACGGAATATTCGTCGCGGCAGGACCGCCGCCATGTCGACGCTTAGCCTGGCCATCGCCGCCACGCTCGGCCTGTCGGGCATGATGATCGCGTCGCCGTCCCATGCGCAGGCAACGACGGGCAGTATTTTTGGCCAGGTGCCCGCCGGCAATGGCGAAACCATCCTCGTCCAGAGCTCTTCGGGCCTGAGCCGACAGGCAACGCCGGATGCCGACGGTCGCTATACGGTGGGCTCGTTGCCACTGGGCAGCTACACCGTCACCTTCCAGCGTGACGGTCATGCGGTCGATTCACGGTCGGACGTCACCTTGCGTGTGGGCGCGGGCACCGAGGTGTCGTTCACGCCGTCCGCCGATGCAAGCAATGCGCAAAGCCTTTCCGCGGTGACCGTGGTGTCCAATACCATGCCGGCGATCGATGTCACCGGTGTGGATTCGCGCACCGTCATTACCGCCGAGCAACTCAAGCACTTGCCGGTGGCACGCAGCGCCGAGGACATCGCCCTGCTCGCACCGGGAGTCATCGAAGGCAGCAGCCTGTTCTCCGGCATGAGCGCAACCAGCGGCTCGGTCCTGCAGCGCACCGGCGGCAACGTGGTTTCGCTGGGGGGCTCCTCGGTCACCGAGAATGCCTATTACATCAACGGATTCAATACGACCAACAGCGTGAACGGTTTCGGCGGCATGACCCTGCCGTACGGCTCGATCGACCAGCAGGAGGTCCTGAGCGGCGGTTACGGTGCCGCCTACGGTCGTTCCGACGGTGGCGTCATCAGCCAGGTCGGCAAGCGCGGTACGAATGAATGGCACTTTGGTGGACAGGTGACATGGACCCCGGTCGGCACGCAGAGCGACCCGCGCAATTACTACTATGTCAGTGGCGACCTGGCCGGCACGCGGTACCAGCAGCGCAAGAACAACAAGTCGAGCGAGACCACGGTCGATGCCTATGTCGGCGGACCGCTGATCAAGGACAAGCTGTTCTTCTTCGCCTCGGTGGAAGGCGACCGCCAGCAGGGCAAGGAGACCGGACCGACCACGTTGCCCTATGTCACCCGTTACAGCATCAGCAGCCCGAAGTGGTACGGCAAGCTCGACTGGAACATCAATGACAGCAATGTGCTCGAACTGACCGGCGCGTCGAACAAGTCGTCGTATGGTGGCAATCTCTATGATTACGACTACGCGACCCTGACCAAGGGCGGCTTCAACTCGCACGACACCGCGACCAAGGTTGGCCAGGAACTGCATTCGGTCAAGTTCACCAGCTACATCACCGACGACATCACGCTCTCGGTGTTGTACGGCAAGATGAATGGCACGTACTTCAACGACACCCCGGGCTATGATCCGGATACCCCCTTCGTCTCGCATCCGGAGCGGCAGAACCCGGCGACCAACGGTGGCGTACCGATCAACGGCACCCAGCCGATCTACCAGTTGAACGACCCCGCGCACACCTCGAAGAACACCAACCTGCGCATCGACATCAGCGACAGGATCGGCAGCCACACGATCACCGCCGGCCTGGACAACCAGAACGTGCGCGATATCCATGACGGGCAGGTCACCAGCGGGCCGGGTTACCGGTGGTATTACTACCACGACGATCCGGCCCAGTTTATCGCCGGCGGTCCGGAAGCGAATGGCGCGGACTGGCAGTCCAAGCCCTATGTCTACAATCCTGGCTCCAATGCGGCCGGCCAGGCCGGCTACTACACATCGAAATACATCTACGACAACGATGCTTCGGTACGTGTGAAGCAGCACGCCGTATATGTCGAGGATTCCTGGCAGGTAGACGATCGCTGGTTGCTGAAGATCGGCCTGCGCGATGACCAGTTCACCAATTACAACGGCGACGGCGATCCCTACGTGCGCCTGACCAAGCCGCAGTGGGCACCCCGTGTCGGTTTCAGCTGGGACGTCAACGGCGATTCGACCTTCAAGGTATACGGTAATGCCGGTCGCTATTACCTGGCGCTGCCGGCGTCGGTGGCCTTGCGCGAGGCGGGTGCGTCGATCTTCACGAATGAGTATTTCACCTACACCGGCGTGGGTTCCGACGGCATGCCGACCGGTCTGACGCCGATCAAGAGCAGCACGAACGGTCCGTTCTCGACCAACGGCGAGTACGGTCAGTCGGTCAATCCGAAAGTGGTCGCCTCCACCAACCTGAAGTCGGAGTACCAGGACGAGTACATCCTCGGCTTCGACCATGCGCTGGGCAGTTCGTGGACCTATGGCATGAAAGCCACGTATCGCAACCTGCGTCAGGGTATCGACGACTGGGGCGATACCGGTCGGATCGTGACCAAGATGAATGCCATGGGCATCGACCCGGGCACGTACAGCACCGACGACATCCTCGGCAGTTACCTGATCAACCCGGGTAGCAGCGCCACCTTCCGCGTTCCCAAGATCGGCGGTGGTTTCTACGAGGTGCCGATGAGCTGGAAGAAGGACATGGGCTTCACCACGGACATGAAGCGCCGTTACTACGGCCTGGAGATGTACCTGGAGCACGCCTTCGACGGCAAGTGGTACGGCAAGCTGGATTACCTGTATTCGCGCAGCTATGGCAACAGCGAGGGCCAGGTGAAGACGGACGTCGGCCAGGCCGATATTTCCGCGACCTCGGACTGGGACTACGCCCAGGTCATGGAATACGCCAACGGCGACCTGGCCAACGACCACCGTCATCAGATCAAGGCGTATGGTTCGTACCAGATTGCGCCGGAGTGGATGGTCTCGGCCAACGTGGCGATTCTTTCCGGTGCGCCGAAGAGCTGCCTTGGCTACTACGGCGCGGACGAGTCCAACCCCAGCCTCGCCTACGGTTCGTACTATCACTACTGCGCCGGCCAGCCCTTCGTACCGGGCTCGAAGCGTGAACCGTGGACCTACCTGCTCAGCCTGAGCGCCGAGTATCGTCCGGAGTGGGCGGACAAGAAGCTTGGCTTCAACGCGACGGTCTACAACGTGCTCGACCAGCAACGTACGACGCAGAGTTACGCGCAGTACGGATCCTCCGCTGCCGTGATCTCGGATTACAACCGTATCTACAGCACACAGACCCCGCGCTATGTCCGCTTCGGGATCACCTACGACTTCTGACCTGGCGGGCTTCATATAAATCACAGCGGGACCCAAGCGCCTCACATCGAGGATCCCGGTAGAACTCCCCAGTGCCGCCACGTTCCCCAGCGTGGCGGCTTTTTTTCGCTTGACGGCAGTCAATTACGGGCGTAAACAGTAATTAAATTACAGATGTAAACGGTGAGTACATGTCGATCAGCGAAGCGGAAGCCGTCGTCATGGAAGTGCTCTGGCGCGCTGCGCCGCGCACGGCCGAGGAGATCGTCGCCGAGGTCGGCCCCGCGCAGGGTTGGCAGGAGGGCACGGTGAAATCCCTGCTCAACCGCCTGCTGACCAAGGGGGCGATCGCCGCCGAGCGCGATGGGCGCCGCTATCTCTATTCGCCATTGCTGGCCCGAGACAGTTATGTCTCGCAGGAGAGCAAAGGCCTGCTCGACCGCTTGTTCGGTGGCCGTGTCGCGCCGCTGGTCGCGCACTTCTCCGAGCAGCGCAAGCTGAGCAAGAAGGACATCGCCGAACTGAAACGCCTGATCGCGGAGATGGACGATGGACGCGAATGAACTGATCGCGCTGCTCTGGTATTGCGCCTGGGTATCGTCGCTGGCGACATGTGTCGTACTCGCCCTTCGGCAGCCCGTGCGCAGGCTCGCCGGTGCGGGCCTTGCCTACGCGGTATGGGCGCTGGTGCCACTGTTGGCCCTGGTCAGCGTGCTGCCACGGTATACGCCCGTGCAACGGATCGTCATGGATATCGCGGCGCCGACATTGGCGACGACAGGCGGTACCGTCCTCACCCTGCCACCGGCGACCTGGATCGGTTCGTGGTCCGCGGAGCTGCTGTGGGCGTGGGCGATTGGCGTCGTCATGGCGATGGCGCTCGCGTTCCTGCGGCAATGCCGCTTTCGCAAGCATCTGCACCATGCGGAGCGTCTGGGTACGAGCGAACGAGGCATCGTCATCTACCGCGCGAAGGACTGCCTGGGCCCGGCACTGATTGGCGTATGGCGCCCGACCATCGTGGTACCAGTCGATTTCGAGACGCGTTATGACGATCGCGAGCGCACGCTGATCCTTGCCCACGAACACATGCACGCCGCGCGCGGGGATGGCCTGGCCAATGTCCTGTGCACCTTGTTGCTGGCCATGGCCTGGTTCAATCCGCTGGCGCATTTGGGGGCGCGCGTCTTCCGTCGCGACCAGGAGATGGCGTGCGACGAGATGGTCATGCGCCGGCACGGTCAGCTACATATTTACGCCAGTGCAATGTTGAAGACCGCGCTTGCTTGTCCCCCTTTGCCTGCCGGCTGTGCCTGGTCGCCGGTTCATCCCCTGAAGGAGCGCATCGTCATGCTAAGTCGTTCTCTCCCTGGCCGCGGCAGACGCCTGCTCGGCATGGCCAGTATCGCGCTCGGTGCCCTGGTGGCAGCCGGTGTCACCTATGGCGCGAATCCCGCCTGGGATGCCGGGCGCGAGGTTGGTGTCGCGGTCGAGACCGCCTCGCCCATGGCGAACTCGCGGCTCTGCGCGGCACCGAAATGTCCCGAGCTGCCGGCGCCACCCGCTCCGCCCGTTCCGCCGCCGGCACCGCCGGCTCCCAATCCACCGCCACCGCCACCGCCGTACAGCGCGGCAGCGATGGCCGTTCCGAAACCGGTCGCGGCGCCGGTGGTCGTGAGCTCTCCGCGGCCCGCCGCCGAACCGGTGGCCGCGGCTGAGCCGAACCCCGCACCCGCACCCGCGGCATCGGCCCATCGGTGAGGCGGATACG
>DASYLE010000105.1:0-5635 GCA_036009745.1 Luteibacter sp.
CAGCCAATACCGTGGCGCTGGATACCTCGACGACCAGTTTCAAATGGGTCCAGAGCAGGCGCATCGCCGCAATCGTTTCCTCATCGCTCACCCTCAGCACATCCACATGGTGCTCACGTAGCGCCAGCAGGTTCGGCTCACCGATGATCGCGCGCAAGCCGTCGCAGATCGTGTCGGGCACGATGTCGGTGACCCGGTGATCGCTGTGCAGGGACTGCCAGGCATCGTCCGAACCCTTCGGTTCGGCACCCAGCATGCGCAGCGAGGGATCGAGTCCGTGGGCGGCGATCGAGCAGCCCGCCGACAATCCACCGCCGCCGACGGGCGTGATCAGGGTATCGATGGCTTCGGCCTGGCGTAGCAACTCGAGCACCATCGTGCCCTGCCCGGCCATGACGCGCGCGTCGGCATAGGGATGCACCATCATCGCGCCCGTCGCGGCCTGCACTTCGGCGGCCTTCGCCTCGCGCGCGGCCTGGGTGGCCGCGCAACGGTGGATCACCGCGCCCGCGGCGGCGATCGCATCGAGCTTGGCGCGCACGGCACCTTCGGGAACGATGACATGTGCGGCGATCCCGCGGGTGCCGGCCGCCAGCGCCAGCGCATTGCCGTGGTTGCCCGAGGAATGCGTGACCACCCCATGCGCGGCCCCGGCATCGTCCAGCGACCAGACCGCATTGCAGGCGCCGCGGAACTTGAACGCACCGCCGCGTTGCAGGTTCTCGCACTTGAAGAACAGTTCGGCGCCGGCCAGCGCATCGAGCGCCGGGCTGCGCATGACCGGTGTCACGCTCGCATACGGTGCGATGCGCGCGGCGGCGTCGCGGATGTCGTCGATGGTCGGCAGCTTCATGCGTTCACCTCGACGCCGCAGGTAAAGCGGCGCTCTTCGCCAGGCTCGAGCCTGACCAGTGGCGCGCAATCGTCGCGATTGAACGCATTGGACATGCACTCCATCGGCTCCAGTGCCACGCTGGTACGCGGCTCACGCGGTACGGTGTCGCCCGAGAAAGCCAGCATCACGCCGTGCTCCTGCCATACGGCGATCGACAGTCCACTGGCCGGGTCGCGCAGCCGCGTGCGTGACCGGCCGTCGACGTCGAGGCGAAGGTCGGCATAGCCGTTATCGATTTTCTGTGCGCCGATCGCGCGCGGCGCGCGGAAGTCGAACTCGACCGGCGCCGTGTCCAGCGACTGCCATGCGGCGGTGCCTGATAGCGGCAACAGGGCGGCATCGGTGGCAATAAGGGTATCGGCCGGGATTTCCAGCACCCAGCTGTCGACCGGCGTATCGCCCAGGCGGAAATACGGATGCCACCCGAAGAAACAGGGAGCGGCGCGCTCACCGACATTGCGCATGGAGACGTCGAGGGTGAGGCCCCTGGCATCCAGCGTATAGGTCACCGAGACATCGATCGCGAACGGATAGCCCGCATGCACGCCCGGCCGGATCGAGCGGTTGCTCAGGGTGACCGCGCAGGCCTCCGCGTCGCTGCGTTCGGCCGTGACCTCATAGGTCTCGCTGCGCAGGAAGCCATGGCGTATCGCGCGATCCGCGACCACCCCGGGCTGCATGTCGAAATCCTCGCCATCGAACCGGTAGCGGGCGTCACCGATGCGATTGGCGAACGGCGCCATGATGGCGAAACGCGAGCTTTTCAGCTCCGCAAGCTCCTGCGCGTCACGATAGCCGTCGGCGATGTTGCGTACCGTGCCGTCCACGATGATCTCGATGCCCACCACGGTCGCACCGCGCCGTGCGATTCGCACGCGATTGCCGTTTTCGGCGTCGACCAGGGTCACCAGCGGGTGGGGGCCCAGGGATTCGTGGGCGGTGGAGAAGCGCGTCATGGGGTTTCCTTCGAGGCTGTCCGGCCGCATGTTAGCCTGCCGGACAGCCAATCTCGAAGTTTTACCCATGAACAAACGTACCGATGCGGCACCCGTGATCCACCTGCGCGACTATCGTGCTCCGGCGTGGCGCGTGGATCGCATCGACCTGGTCTTCGACCTGGATATCGACAGCAGCGAGGTCGTATCCCGGCTGAGCCTGAGGCGTGAGCGCGATGAACCGGTACGCCTGAACGGGGAAGGTCTCGAACTGCTTTCGGTCCGCGTCGACGGCCGCGAACTCGGTGCCGGCGAGTACCGGCATGCCGACGGCCAGCTCGAACTGGCGATCGACCAGGACGAGGTCACGCTGGAAACGCGGGTACGCCTGCGCCCAGCCGGGAACACCGCGCTGGAGGGGCTTTATCTCTCCGGCAAGCGCGATACCGGTTTCCTGCTGACCCAGTGCGAGGCCGAGGGCTTTCGCCACATCACCTTTTTCCCGGACCGACCCGACGTCCTTGCCAGCTATACGGTGACCTTGCGCGCCGATCGCCAGCGCTTTCCCGTCCTGCTCGCCGGCGGCAATCCCGACGGTGCCGGCGATCTCGATGACGGCCGTCACTGGGCGCGCTTCGTCGACCCGCATCCGAAGCCGAGCTATCTGTTCGCCCTGGTCGCCGGCCGGCTCGAGCGGATCAGCCGCGACTACACCACCGCCGACGGGCGGCCGGTGGCGCTGCACATCTGGGCCGAAGCCGACGTCATCGACCGCTGCGACTACGCGATGGACGCCCTGGTGCGCTCCATGCGCTGGGACGAGGAACGCTACGGCCGCAACTACGACCTCGAGGTGTTCCACATCGTCGCCACCCACGATTTCAACATGGGCGCGATGGAGAACAAGGGACTGAACATCTTCAATGCGAAATACCTGCTCGCCGATCCCGACTCGAGTACCGACGATGAATATCGCAATGTGGAGGCGGTGGTCGCGCACGAGTATTTCCATAACTGGAGCGGCAACCGCGTCACCTGCCGCGACTGGTTCCAGCTGAGCCTCAAGGAAGGCCTGACCGTATTCCGCGAGCAGAGCTTTTCCGCCGACATGAATTCCGCGCCGATCAAGCGCATCGAGGATATCTCGCTGCTGCGTCGCGCGCAGTTCCCCGAGGACGCCGGCCCGCTCTCGCATCCGGTGCGCCCGGCGCAGTACAGCGAGATCAATAATTTCTACACCGCGACGGTGTACGAGAAAGGCTCCGAACTGGTCCGGATGCTCGCCGGTGCACTGGGCGAGAAGGGCTTCCGCCGCGGCATGGACGTCTATTTCGAACGCCACGACGGCGACGCCGCGACCATCGAGGATTTCCTCGCCGCGCTGGGCGACGCCAACGACATCGATCTTTCACCCTACCTGGCCTGGTATGGCCAGGCCGGCACGCCGCGTGTACGCGCCCATGGCAGTTACGACGGTGAAACCCGCCGCTATACGCTGACGCTTGGCCAGCACACGCCGCCGGGCCCGGGCCCGACGGAAAAGCGGCCGCTGCCGGTGCCGGTCAAGCTCGCGCTGTTCGCCGCGGACGGTCGCATGCTGCCGCTGCGCCTGGAAGACGAAGCCGACGCGCATGGCACCGAGCGCGTGATCGTGCTGGACGAGGCTTCGCGCAAACTGGTCTTCGCCGATATCGACGCGCCGCCCGTGCCGTCGCTGTTGCGCGGCTTCTCGGCACCGGTGATGCTCGAGTGCGATTACGCACCGCACCAGCTCGGCCTGCTGCTGCGCCACGATGTCGATGGCTTCAACCGCTGGGAGGCCGGGCAACAGCTCGCCTCGCTGGCCTTCGACGAGCACTACGCCGGCAAGACCACGGGACCGGCGACTGCCGCGTGGTGCGATGCGCTTGCCGCGCTGGCCGCGGACGGGACTATCGACGATGCCCTGCTCGCCGAGCTGCTGACCCCGCCGGGCGAGATCGAACTGATCGAACGCCAGGCCGAGCGCGATCCGGAGGCGATCCGCGGCGCGCGGCAGAGCCTGCTGCGTACCCTGGCCGGCGTGATCGGCGCCGAAGCCCTGCGCACCCGCCACAGCGCGCTGGCCGGGCAGGCCAATCGCGAGATGGATGGGCGCAGCCAGGCCCGCCGCCGACTGACCCGTCGCGTGCTCGAATTGCTGGCCGTGCTCGATCCGGTGGCGGCGCTGCCGCTCGCCCTGGCCCAGTACGCCCGGGCACCCGGGATGACCGACCGGCTTTCCGCCCTCACTGTCGCCGCGCAGCTGGATGCCGGCGCCGCCGCCCCATCCATTGCCCAATTCAGGGAACGCTACGCGGATAACGCGCTGGCCCTGGACAAGTGGTTCGCCCTGCAGGCGATGCTGCCGGGCGGGGACACGCTCGATCGCGTGCGCTCACTGGAAAAGGACCCTGCGTTCACGAACAAGAACCCAAACCGGGTGCAGTCCCTGTTCGGCAGTTTCGCCCGTGGCAACGCCACCGGCTTCCATCGCCGGGACGGTGCCGGCTACCGCTGGCTGGGCGAGCGACTGCTCGAGCTGGACGCGATGAATCCCCAGGTCGCGGCACGACTGGCCACGGCCTTCAACGGCTGGAAGAAGCTGGAACCGGTACGGCGCGAGGCCGCGCATGCGGTGGTCGCCGACCTGGCTGCGCGCCAGGATCTGTCACGGGACCTTACCGATATCCTGCAGCGCGTAGCGCTGGGCTGAGGCCCGGTACTCCCCACAGTCCGACTCTCTGTGGGGCAACGTCGGGATCTTACGCAGCGAGGCTGGCGATCGCCTGCTGGAGCCGGGTCATCCGCTGCTCGAGGCGGGGTCGCAAGGCGACCTGTTCATGGGTATCGCGTTCATCGAGATGCTCGATAGCCATTTCCACCTGGCCCAGTTCGATCAGAAGATCGTGGTGCTGGTAGACCGGTTCGAGCGCTTGCATCGCGGCATTCATATTCATGGAGGCTTCTCCTCTTGCCCTTGGGCAAGAAGTGTGATGCAACCCTCGTGCCAGACGTGATACCGATCACAGTTATTGGGGACTTTCCTCCCAAACTGACGCAATACGTCAGCAGATGCCGATTTCCGGCATCGAATGAACGAAAAAGTCACACACGATTCATGCAAAACGATGTAAAAATTGGGGCAACAAAAAACCGCGGCAGGCCGCGGTGCTTTTTGTGCAGCTTTCAAAGTTTCTGGCGCCCGGCACACACGGTCATCCTGGATTCCCCCTGTTCCTGAGACCGCCGGGCGCCAGATCTACTTTAGATCTGGCGCCAATGCCGTCCCCCTGGGGCCAAGCGCCTGCCTTGAGCAACGCTCCTTACACCGTAAGAACAGGACGGCATCCCTGCCAGTCCCTCGCTTCCATCCCCGGCACGCAATCGAACCCCTGTCGCTCGATCTCAGCGCGCGTTTGATCGCGCAGCGTCTGCCCGGGAAAGTGCCCGACAGGTGAAGCAGGAAGCGTGCCAGCGGCAAAAGACGGAAGCCACGAACTGGCGCTAAAATAACCAGTCCAGCCGTTCCGCTGGCTTCGCCCCGGTAACCGCCCATGATTCACAACGAAACCTACGACGTCATCGTGGTCGGCGGCGGCCATGCCGGCACCGAGGCCGCGCTCGCCGCGGCACGGACCGGCGCACGCACGCTCCTGCTCAGCCATAACATCGAGACGATTGGCCAGATGAGCTGCAACCCGGCCATCGGCGGTATCGGCAAGGGTCACCTGGTGCGGGAAATCGACGCGCTCGGCGGGGCCATGGCCCACGCGGCCGATCGGGC
>DASYLE010000106.1:0-15100 GCA_036009745.1 Luteibacter sp.
CGTCCACGGGGTCGCCACGCCCCCCGGTGCTAAGCTTCGTCGAATGACTCACAGACCGGTGATATGAGCGGACGCCGAGACTCCCAAGACCGTGGCCCGCGCGGCCGCACCGAGCCGACCCTGGGCAAGCTGGACCTGGACGCGCCGCAGCGTCCGGTGCAGCCGGACGACGGGTTGCCACGGATCACCATCGACGCCTCCGAGCGGCGCGCCTATGCGCCGCCGCCGCGCCGTGAACCGTCCGGTCGACGTGGCTGGCTGCTGCCGCTGATCCTCCTGCTCGTCATTGGCGGCGGCACGACCTTGTGGTTGCAACAGGATCGCCTGCGCAACCTCGTGCCCAGTACCGAACTCAACGATGTGCTCGGCCGCGCGAATACCGCGCTCGCCGCCGGCAAGCTCGACGGCACGGATGGCGAAAGCGCGCGTGAACTGTTCGAAGCCGCGCGCGCCCTGCAGCCGGACAGCGACCAGGCCCGCGATGGCCTGCGCCGCGTCGGCCAGGCCGAAGTGGCCAGGGCGGACGCCGCCTTGCACGCCGGCCAGTACGACCAGGCCGATGAAGCGCTCAATGCCGCGCGCGAATTGCTCGGCGGCGGCAGCGATGTCGAGCGCCTTGGCCAGGAACTGGCGGCGGCGCGCAATCCACAGGCCCAGACCGAAAGCCTGGTCGACCAGGCCCAGCAGGCCTTCGCCGCGGGCAAGCTCGATGGCGACGACGGCGCCGGTGCGCTCTACAAGCGCGTGCTCGATGCGGACAAGACCAATGCAGTGGCCGCGCGCGGCCTGGACAAGGTCGGCGATGCGCTCGCGGCAAAGGCGAAGCAGGCCATCGCCAGCGGCGACAAGGCTGCTGCCTCGACCATCATCGACCACATCGCGGCCCTGGTTCCCGGTTACGGCGACCTGCCGACCTTGCGCGCGAGCCTCGCGGAAACGAAGAAGCAGGACGACGAATCGATCAACCAGTTGATCCGCCAGGGCGGCGACGACATGCGTGCCGGCCGTTTCACCGGCACGGGCGACGACAACGCGCTGGCACGTTTCATGGCCGTGCTGGCCGTTGATCCGGACAACGCCGAGGCCAGGGCTGGGATGGGCCAGGTTGCCCAGGCGCTGATCGTGCAGGCCAATGCCGCCATCGACGGCGGCGACCTGAAGCAGGCGGCGAGCCTGCTCGGGCAGGCCACCTCGCTGGCACCCAAATCCGCGGAACTGGCGGCGGCGAAAGCCCATCTGCTTGGCACGTCCAGGACTGGCGCGAACACCGGAACGCAGGACGGCGACGCCGCCCCCGAGGCACAGTCGGCGATCACCCCGGCCCAGGCCGCGGATGTCGCGCGCAAGGTGCATGACGCACAGGCGGCAGCCAACCGGGGCGACATCATGACCCCGCCGGGCGAGAGCGCCTACGACCTTTATCGCGGCGCGCTCGCCATCGACGGCAATAACGAAGCCGCACGCTCCGGCCTGCAGAACCTGCCGACCCTGGTCGAGCGGCAGTTCGGCCAGGCACTCGCCAATGGCAACCTGACCCGCGCCGATGATCTGCTGGCGACGCTGTCGGATCTCGCCCCGGGCGATGCCGGCCAGGCCGGCCTGCGCCATCGGCTCGCCTCGGCCTGGGTCGACCAGGCGGTCGAGCGCGCCAATGCCGGCGATCGCGTCGCCGCGGGCGATGCACTGAACCATGCGCGCCGCCTCGACCCGAACGATCCACGCCTGCAGGACGTTTCGGCGCGCCTGTCCGCCGGCCGCTGAACAGGATGGGCAAGTTGCTATTGCTGGGTGCGTCCAGCCAGATCGGTTGTTTCATCCTGCCGCGCCTGCGCGCGGCCGGCTACGAGGTCATGGCGATCAGCCGTGGCGAGCGGCCCGACGGCGACGGCATCGCCTGGTATCGCGGGCAGGTGCCGGACGGCATGCCGCAACTGCCACCGCTCGATGCGATCGTGAGTTTCGGTCCGGTGGACCACCTCGCCCTGTGGCTGTCCGGCACCATCCTCGAGGGCGCGCCGCAGATCATCGCTACCAGTTCGATGAGCGCTGAAAGCAAGCGCGAATCGATGCTCCCCGCGGAGCGCGCTATCTCGCAGCGTTTGCGCGATGCGGAGTCCTCGCTGGCCGATACCTGTACCCGCCAGGGGCTGGCCTTGACGCTGTTCCGACCGACCCTTGTCTACGGTGCCGGCATGGACAAGAGCCTGACCCCGATAGCGAGACGCGCCATTCGCCAGCGCGTATTTCCCCTGCCGGCTGGCCGCGGCCTGCGTCAACCCGTACATGCCGACGATATCGCCTGGGCCGCGATGGCCGCGCTCGGCAATGCCGGGGCAGCCGGGCGTATTTTCCCCCTGGGCGGTGGCGAGCGGCTGAGTGCCGCCGACATGTTCGCGCGGGTACGCCGCAGCCTGCCCGTGGCCACCTTGCCACTGCCGCTTCCGCGATGGCTGCTGCAGACGGTCGGCAAGGCCGTCGCACCGGTTCGTGGAGCTATTAATCGACTCGATGACGACCTGATCGCCGACAATGGCGATCTTGAGCGGGTACTTGGCATCCACCCGCGGCCTTTCGCCGTGGACGCCGCCTGCTGGCGCGTCGATGCCGGCTGAACGGCCGCCAGCGGCGGGATTTTGCCCGCGGTCCGCCTCTTCGCGTTCAGATGGCCGCCGGGTGGCTACCCCTATGATCCCTACCGTTATCAAGCAGAGGATGACCTCGCGTTGGCTTTCCTGACCCGTTTGCACTTGCTGTTCCGTGCCGTGTGGCCCTGGGTGCGGATCCCGTTCTGGCTCGTCATGGGTCTGGTATTCGGCTTCCTGCTCCCCTACACCCTGGTGTTGAACACCCGCGTCCAGGATCGCTTCAACGATCTGGTGTTCGCGGTCCCGACCCGCGTCTATGCCCGCCCGCTGGCACTGGCGCAGGGCACGGCGATGACGCCGGCTGCGCTGGAGCTGGAACTCACCTTCGCCGGGTATAGCAGCGACGGTCGCGGCGACGTGCCGGGCAGTTACGCGAAGGATGGCTCGCGCTTCGTCATTTCCTCGAAGGGTTATGCCGGACCGGATGGCGGCGAGCTGCCGCACCGGATCCGTGTGAGCCTGGCTGGCGGCCAGGTCACCGGGGTCCAGGACGTTGCCAACGGCAAGCCTCTGGATGCGACCCATCTGGATCCGGCACGCATCGCCACGCTCTATGGCGCACAACAGGAAGAACGGCGGATCGTTCGCCTCGCCGATGTGCCGCCCTTGCTGGTCGCCGGCCTGCAGGCCGTCGAAGACCGCGATTTCAAGAACCATTTCGGCATCGACCTGTTCGCGATCCTGCGCGCCAGCTTTGCCAATATGCGCGCGGGCCACACCGTCCAGGGCGGCTCGACGCTGACCCAGCAGCTGGTCCGCAACCTGTTCCTGGATCGCAGCCAGAACATGATGCGCAAGGTCAACGAGGCGATCCTTTCGGTATTGATCGAGGCGCACTACAGCAAGGGCCGGATCCTCGAGGCCTATGTCAACGAAGTCTTCCTTGGCCAGCAAGGCAACCAGGCCGTGCATGGTTTCGCCGCCGGCGCCGAGTTCTATTTCGGCCGTCGCATGGAAGACCTGCGCCCGCAGGAAGTCGCCCTGCTGGTCGGCATGGTCAAGGGCCCGAGCTATTACGATCCGCGTCGCTACCCCGATCGCGCGCTGTCGCGACGCAACCTGGTATTGCAGCAGTTCTACGACACCGGCCTGCTCGACGCCGCGGGGCTGAAGGCCGCACAGGCCTCGCCGCTCGGCATCGCCGCCAATGCGCAGCTGCCGCACAACCGTTTCCCGGCCTTCATGCAACTGGTGCGCGCCCAGATCACCGCCGATTTCGACGAGGCCGCGCTGCGCGAGGGTAGCCTCAGTATCTTCACCACGCTCGATCCGGCGGCCCAGCTCTATACCGAGCAGGCGCTGGTGACGACGATGAATGCCCTGGGCAAACGCGGTGACGCCGCGCAGGGCGCGGCCGTGGTCACCGACGTCAAGACCGGCAACGTGCTTGCCGTGGTCGGCAGCAAGGACCCGGGCGACCAGGGTTTCAATCGCGCACTCGACGCGCGGCGTCCGATCGGCTCGCTGGTCAAGCCGCTGGTGTACCTGGTCGCGCTGGCGAATCCGGCGCGCTGGTCGCTGGCCAGTACGCTGGACGATTCCCCGATCAATATGCGCCAGCCGGACGGTAAGCCGTGGACGCCGCAGAACGACGACCATGAAAGCCATGGCATGGTGCCGATGGTCGATGCTCTGGTGAATTCGTGGAATCTTGCGACGGTGAACCTCGGCATGCAGGTCGGCGTGTCGCGGATCAAGGCCTTCCTGGAATCCTTTGGGCTCGAGGACGTGAATCCGAGCCCGTCCCTCCTGCTCGGCGCGGTGGATCTCTCGCCATTCCAGGTCGCCCAGCTGTACCAGTACATCGCCGCCGATGGCCATGCGCTGCCGTTGATCGCGGTGCGTGGCGTGGTCGACGCCAAGGGGCAGACGATCAAGCGCTATGAGGTCAAGCCCGGCAAGGGCGAATACCAGACCGCGGCGCGTCTGGTGACCTGGGCGATGCAGCAGGTGGTCACCCGGGGCACGGCCAGCGCGATCGGCAGTTCCAGCCTGTCCTGGCTGCATGCGGCCGGCAAGACCGGCACCAGCGACAAACAGCGCGACAGCTGGTTCGCCGGCTTCACCAGCGAGCATCTGGCCATTATCTGGATGGGCCGCGACGACAATTCGCAGACCGGGCTCTATGGCGCCACCGGCAGCCTGCGGGTCTGGCAGGAACTGTTCCGCAAGCTGCCGACGCGGCCGCTGCCGGCGACGCTGGGCGACGGGCTGGAAATGGCCTGGGTCAATCCGCAGGACGGCAAGCGCACCGAGCCCAGCTGCGAGGGCGCGCGGCAGCTGCCCTTCATCGCCGGCTACATGCCCGAGGCCGAGGAGGGCTGTTTCTGGCAGCGATTCAAAGGTATGTTTGGCGGCGATGCCAGCGCGCCGGCCCCCGCGTCGACCGCGCCCACGGATTGATGGCGCCTTGTCCATGACCTGCCTGAAAAGTTTGCTTACCGGATCGACCATGCGCCAACTTCGTTTTGCCCCGTTCGCCGCCATCGTCATGCTTGCCGCCTGCAGCCAGCCCGCACCGCCCCAGGCCACCCGTCCGAACAAACCGGTCTACGACGTCGTCGCCTCGATCCGCGCCGCGGGCGAGCGCGAGACCTCGGCCATCGATGTCGCCGCCTTGCGCGATCCCGGCGTGCAGCACCTGCAGGACGGCGCGCATGCCGACGACCTTGCCGGTCGCTATAGCGATGCCGCCGCCAAACTCGACAACGCATTGAAGCTCGCGCCGGATTCGCCGGATATCCTGCAGGACCGTGCCGAGATCGCCGTGCGCCTGAATGACGGCGCCACCGCCGAGCGCCTCGCCCACCGCTCGTATGACATCGGCCCGAAACTCGGCAGCCTGTGCGCACGCAACTGGCAGACCATCGTCGAGATGCGCACCCAGGCCAACGACACCGCCGCTGCCGCCGCGGCGAAGCAGGAAGTGGCCAAGTGCCACGTCGCCGGCCCGAACCGCTTCTAGCCGTCCTTTGTGGGAGCGAACCCTGTTCGTGCTGCTCCTTTGGGGCCCTGCCTTTCCCGGTCGCCGGCTCTAAAAGCTCATGACCTGAAGCGCACGGCCCCAAAGGAGCAGCACGAACAGGGTTCGCTCCTACAACAGCCTGCTCCCACAACAACAGTGTGTGACTCCGGCATAATCGCCGGATGAAAGATCACGATGTCGCCGCGCTGCTCGGCGCCGAAGGTCCGTTCGCACAGGATGTGCCCGGATTCGCACCACGCGAGGCGCAGCAGCGCATGGCGGTGGCGGTCCTGCAGGCGATCGAGGACCGCGAGACCCTGATCGCCGAAGCCGGTACCGGCACCGGCAAGACCTTCGCTTACCTCGTGCCCGCCCTGGTTTCGGGACAGAAGGTCATCGTTTCCACCGGCACCAAGGCCTTACAGGACCAGCTGTTCTTCCGCGACCTGCCGCGCGTGCGCTCGGTACTCGGCACGCGGTTGAAGGCCAGCCTGCTCAAGGGCCGCGCGAATTACCTGTGCCTTTACCGGCTCGACCAGACCATTCGCGAAGGCCACGCCAATCGCGAACAGGCCTCGCAGCTGGCGACGATCCGCGCCTGGTCCGCACGCACCCTTCGCGGCGATCGCATGGAACTGGCCGAGATTCCCGAGGAATCGCCGATCTGGCCGCGGGTCACCTCGACGCCGGAGAATTGCCTCGGTAGCGAGTGCGCGTTCTTCGAGGACTGCCATGTGGTGAAAGCGCGGCGCGAGGCGATGGAAGCCGATGTCGTCGTGGTCAACCACCATCTGCTGCTCGCGGACCTCGCGCTCAAGCAGGAAGGTTTCGGCGAGATCCTGCCCGGAGCCCACGCCTTCATCCTCGATGAGGCCCATCAGATTCCCGAGCTTGCCGGGCAGTTCTTCTCGCAAAGCATCAGCGCACGGCAGATCACCGATCTCGCCCACGACGCACTGGCCGAATGCAGCGGCGTGACCGGCGCCACCAGCCTGCTGCTGGAGCCGGTGGAAGCGTTGCAGAACGCGGTGCGCGACCTGCGCCTTGCCCTGGATCCCTTGCCGCCGCGCGGCGCCTTTGGCGTGCTCGAGGGCCATGCCGATGTGCGCGAGGCGATGCGCGCCTTGCGCGAGATACTCGCCGTCGTGGTCGAACTGCTAGGTGCGCAGGCGGAACGTTCTCGCGGTTTCGCCAATGCCTTCGAACGAGGCGAGGTGCTAAGTCTGCGGCTCGACCGCATCATCGAGGAAGCGAGCGACACCGACGTGCGCTGGTACGAACTTTTTCCGCGCGGCTTTTCCCTGCATGCGACGCCGCTGGACCTGGCCTCGCCACTGCGCGCGATGCGCGCGGCCACCAACGCGGCCTGGATCCATACCTCGGCGACGCTATCGGTGGCCGGCGACTTCGGCCATTTCGCGCGACAGCTCGGTATCGACGATCCGCATACGCTGAGCCTCGAAAGTCCGTTCGACTATGCGAAGCAGGCGCTGGCCTATCTGCCGGACAAGTTGCCCGATCCGAATGCCCGCGATTACACCGACCGCGTGGTCGAAGCGGTGCTGCCGGTGCTGGAGGCTTCCAACGGGCGCGCCTTCCTGCTGTTCACCTCGCACCGCGCCCTGCGCCGTGCCGCCGAAATGCTGGAAGGCCGCGTGCCCTGGCCCTTGTTCGTACAGGGCACCGCGCCGCGTCATCGGCTGCTCGAGGAATTCCGCAACAGCGGGCATGGCGTCCTGCTGGGTGCGGCCAGTTTCTGGGAAGGCGTCGACGTCGCCGGTGAGGCGTTGAGCGTCGTCGTCATCGACAAGCTGCCCTTCGCTTCGCCCGACGACCCGGTGCTGCAGGCACGGCTGGAAGCGCTCGAGGCCTCTGGCGTCAGCGCCTTCATGGGCTGGCAGGTGCCGACCGCGGCGATCGCGCTGAAGCAGGGCGCCGGGCGGTTGATCCGCGATGTGCACGATCGCGGCGTGCTGATGCTCTGCGATCCGCGCCTGCTCGGCAAAGGCTACGGCAAGCTGTTCCTCGCCAGCCTGCCGCCGATGCCGCGGACGCGGTCGCTGGAGGACGTCCGCGCCTTCTTCCGGGTCACGCCCGGTGCCGGGCCCGGCGACGCCCCCGATTTGCCCGATCTCGCCCGCGACGAGGCCGTCTAGGCTGTTCCCATCGTAGCGGGCCAACAAGGAACCGAAGCGATGGGAAAATGGATGCAATCGATCACCGCGCGCGTGCTTGGCATCGGGCTGCTAGCCCTGCTCATGCTGATTCCGCTGACGCAGGTGCAGGGGCTGGTCGCCGAACGGGCGGCCTTGCGCGACGAGGCGGCGACGAAGATCGCGCAGGGCTGGGGCGGCAGGCAGGTCCTCGGTGGCCTCGTTCTCGCCGTACCCACCCGTCGCACCGAGGTACGCGAAGGCAAGGCCGCGGTCGTCAGGGATTCGGAGCAGATCGTGCTTGCCGACAGCATGCAGACCCGGGCGAGCCTCGACGTGACGAAACGCAGCTATGGCATGTACGAGGTGCCGGTCTATGTCGCCGATACGCATGTGACCGCGCGTTTCCTGCTCGCCGACCTGAAGCGGGCCGAGCAGGGCTCGGATGCCGAATGGTCCGGCGCGAAAGCGGAACTGCGTCTGCTGTTGGCCGATCCACAGGGACTGCGGGACGTCAGCAATCTGCGCATCAATGGCGTACCGCAGCGGTTCGGTTCGTCATCCGAGCGTATCGGCGGCCTTGCCACCGTCTCGGTGCCGCTCGACCTGGACCAGTACGATGCGTCGGTTGACGTCGAGCTGGACCTGAAGCTGGCGGGCACCGAATCCTTTCAGGTGCTGCCCCTGGCCCGGCAGTCGCGACTGGACGTGCAGGCGCCATGGGCCGACCCGAGTTTCTCCGGTGCCTTGTTGCCCGCCGAACGCAAGGTGGATGAGAAAGGCTTCACGGCGACCTGGCGCATGCTCGATCTCAATCGTAGTTACGGACAGAACTGGGATGTCGAAAACCGTGACATCAACGCGATGCTGGCACCATCGGCCTTCGGCGTGGACCTCTATCAACCGGCCAATGTCTACCAGCAGAACGAACGGGCGGGGAAGTACGGCCTGCTCTTCATCGCGCTGACCTTCGTCGCGTTCTTCATGTTCGATGTGTTGAAGCGGATGCGTGTGCATCCGGTGCAATACCTGTTGATCGGTGCCGCACTGGCGACCTTCTACGTCGTGCTGCTCGCGCTGTCCGAGCAGCTCGGCTTCGGCTATGCCTACCTGGTCGCCTCGGCGGCGGTGGTCGGCATCGTCGCCGGTTATGCATCGGCCGTGCTCGGCGCATGGCGTGCCGGTTTGCTGCTGGGCGGCGTGCTGGCCCTGGTTTACGCGATACTTTACGGGCTGATCGGCGCCGAGCAGTATGCTTTGCTGATCGGTGCCTGCGTGCTGCTCATGGTCGTCGCCCTGCTGATGTACCTGACCCGCCGCATCGACTGGTATTCGCCCCTGGAACCCGCATGAACCTGCTCGCCATCGAAACCTCCACCGAAGCCTGCTCCGTCGCCCTCGTGCACGGCGAGCAAGTGCTCGAGCGCAGCGAAATCGCGCCGCGCCGGCATGCCGAACTGGTGTTGCCGATGGCTGACAGCCTGCTCGCGGAAATGGGGCTCTCGCGTCGCGCGCTCGACGGTATCGCCGTCGGTCGCGGTCCCGGTGCGTTTACCGGCGTGCGTCTCGGCGTATCGCTGGCACAGGGCATGGCGATGGCGCTCGACCTGCCGGTAGTGACGATTTCCTCGCTGGCGGCGCTGGCGCTCGAAGCGCCGGAAGACGAAGCGGCGATCCTCGCCGTGATCGATGCACGGATGGGTGAGATCTATACGGCGAGTTTCCGTCGCGACGACAACGGTGGGCTGATCGCGCTCGACGAAGAGCGCGTCGACACGGCGGCCGCGTTGATGTTGCCGCAATCCGACGCATGGAATGTGGTCGGCACCGGCTGGAGTACGTACGAGGAAATCCTGCGTACGCGGTTGCCGGCACCGCCGCGCTGGGCGGAAGGAGCGCGCTATCCGCAGGCGCGCCATGTCGCCGAACTCGCTGTCGTGCGTTTCCGCGACGGCGGGGCGGTGGCTCCCGAACTGGCGTTACCGGTCTATCTTCGTGACAAGGTCGCGCTCACCCTGGTGGAACAAGGCAAGGCCTAGACTTGCCCGATCGCGAACTGCACAGCGAGGCTGGTGCAGGCAACGGCGGCCCACACGCCAAGCCCCAGCAGGATCGGACGGATGCCCGTCGCCGCCATGCGGCGCAGGTCGGCGGACAAGCCGATCGCGGTCAACGCGACGATGATCAGGAATTCCGCGGCCATATGGATCCAGGGCAGCAGCATGGCCGGGACCAGGCCCGTTGTGCGCACCGCCGAGGCGACCAGGAACCAGAGGATGAACCAGGGGAAGATCTTGGCCAGGCTGAAATCGCCGCCGCCCTTCTTCTTTTCACGCCAGCCGACGATCAGGGCCAGCACCAGGCAGATCGGGATGATCAGCGTCGCCCGGGTCAGCTTGACGATGGTCGCGTAGTCGCCGGCCGCGTGGCTGTAGCTGTAGCCGGCAGCGACCACCGACGAGGTGTCGTTGATCGCCGTGCCAGCCCACAAGCCGAAGCCGAGGTCGGACAGGTGCATCAGATGGCCCAGCACCGGGAACAGCAGCACGGCGACCAGGTTGAACAGGAAGATCGTCGAGATGGCGAATGCCGTGTCGTGCTCGTCCGGCTTGACGATAGGGACCACCGCGGCGATTGCCGAACCACCGCAGATCGCGGTACCGACGCCGATCAGCAGGCGCAGCTTGTCGTGGATGCCGAGCCAGCGGCCGAGGAAGAAAGCCGAGATACCGGCGGCCGCCATGGTCGTCAGGGTCACCGATAAGGATTGCAGGCCCGTATGCGCGACCTGGGTAAGACTCAGGCCGAACCCCAGCGCGATGATCGACCATTGCAGCACCTGCTTCGAGGCGAAGCGGATGCCCGGCTGGAAGGTCGGCGCGGGCGCCACGAAGAAGCGGATGACGATGCCGAGCACGATGCCGAACACGGGACCGCCGACCAGCGGCAGCAGTTTGCCGAAGCCCAGCGCCACGGTCGCAACGAACACGGCCAGGAGCAGGCCGGGAAGGCGTTGGGGCATGGTTTCGGCGACGGGAGCGATGCTGGACACGGGGAATGGCCTGGGAAGCGATGCCGGCATTCTCCATCCGGGCATATCGATAAGGAAATTATGTATTTCTTATCATTGGTATAAGATCCACTGATGATAGGCATCAGCCCCCGTCAACTCGAGGTTTTCGTCAGCGTCGCGGCAACCGGAAGCGTCAGCGCCGCGGCCGGCCGGCTGTACATGACCCAACCGGCCGCCAGCATGGCCTTGGCGGAGCTGGAACGTCAGCTGGAATCGCCCTTGTTCAATCGCGAACGCGGCCGCCTGCGCCTGAACGCGCGCGGTCGCGAACTGCTGCCCCTGGCCCAGGAGTTGATCGAGCGCTTCGCCGAACTGGAGCGCAAGGCGGGCGACAGCGCGCAGCTCCAGGGTGGTGAATTGCGGATCGGCGCGAGCAACACGGTCGGCAATTACCTGGTCGGCGACCTGCTTGGTGATTTCGTCGCGGCGTATCCGCAGGTGTCGGTACGACTTGGCGTCGGCAACACCGACACGATCGCCGAAGGCGTCGTCGAACATCGCTATGACCTGGGCTGCGTCGAAGGTCCGGTCTCGCACCCCGCGCTCGACGTGCGTCCCTGGCGCGACGATGAGTTGGCGGTGTGCGTACGCCCGGACCATCCGCTGGCGCGCAAGCGCCGCCTGCGGCCCGAGGACTTCGAAGGCGCGCGCTGGATCCTGCGCGAACGCGGCTCGGCGACCCGGGCGCTGAGCGAGCGCGTGCTGGCCGCCTTGCCGGCAGGGCAGACCGTACTCGAACTCGACCAGTCCGAATCGATCAAGCAGGCAGTGATCGCCGGCCTCGGCATCGCCTGCCTGCCCGGCGTCGCGTTGACCGATGCGCTGGCCGCCGGAAGGCTCGTGGCCCTCCGCACGCCATTCCTCGACCTGCGCCGCAAGCTCTCCCTGCTGATCCATCGCTCGCGCTATCGCGGCGCCCTATTGGATGCATTCCTCGCACGTTTGTAGGGCCGCTGTTGTGGGAGGGCCGCTCTTGTGGGAGCGAACCTTGTTCGCGAGTCCTTTGAGGCCGGGCGCTCAAGATCGCGAGCTCTTCAGAGCCTGCAATCGGAAAGTCATCGCCCCAAAGGACTCGCGAACAAGGTTCGCTCCCACAGGGTTCTGCCTGTACGCCTCAGCGTGCCGCGATCTCCGCCAGGCGTTTCGCATCCAGCGCGCCGCTATAGGCCTTGCGCGAGCCATCCGCGTGAATCACCAGCGTCCGCGGCGTCTCGCCGCCCCATTCCGGATCGATCAGGTAATTGATCCGGTCGGGGGTGACGTCGGTGTAGGCGCGGGCATCGACCTTGTCCAGGCCGGCGGCGTGCAGTCGGGCACGGATCGCCTCGGACTGGCTGACCGGGTCGGTGGCGACGGCGACGAAGGCGATGTCCTGGCCGGAGCCGGCGAGCTTCGCCAGTGCGCTCAGGTTTTCCTCGCAATACGCACAATCGAGCGCCCAGAGCGCAACAACACGCACACCATGGGCCGGTGGCTTCACCAGCGCGGGTACGCCGGCGGCATCGAGCGGCTGCAGGCTGCCGGCGAAGACCGGACAGGCGAAGGCGAGCAACAGCAACAGTGCGAAGCGTTTCATTGCAAGGCCTCGGTTGGCACCAGGCGGAAACCGTCCGCCGTGTTCCAGGCGACGAAGGCGCGGTCCTTCCACAACAGCAACTGCGGCCAGCCTGCCGAAGCCTTCGTGTTGGCGATTTCGCGCGCGTCGTCAAAGCTGACGCCGCCGTCGGTGGATACACGCAGCATGAGTTTCAGGCCGGCCGCGTCCATCTGGTTCCAGGCGATCCAGACCTGCTTGCCGGCAACGATGACATCCGCATGTGCCGCTCCGGCACTGGCCACGGTCATCAGGTGTTTTGGCGGGTTGCCAGGATCGAGCTGGCCGTACCAGATCGTTGCCTTGCCGCCGGCGGCGCTGAACCAGACCGCATGACGCGTGCCATCGGCGGCGATCGACAACGATGGGCCGTGATGCGGGCAACCTTCGATATGCCACTGCTCGAAGCTCGCCCGTTGCGGCATCGGCGCGGAACCGTCGGTCGGCAACATCGCATACGCGTGGTCGCGGATATTGTCGCCGTAGATCGCGCGGAAGAAGGCATCGATGTTGCCGGCCGGGTCGCGGGCCAGCGCAATGCGGCAGCATTCACAGCTCTGGTCGACGATCTTGCGCTCGGGTTTGAAGCTCGCGCCACGATCGTCGGACCACGTGTAATACGCGGCCGCGCCGAGGTAAGGCTTGCCCGCGGCGGTCGCCTTCTCGAGGTCGCGCTTGTCGATCCAGGCGACGACCACGCGTCCCTTGCCATCGACCGCCAGCGAATCGAAACGATGGGTGATCTCGGCACGATCCGTGTGCACGGTCTGCGGCGCATCGAAATGCCTGCCGCCATCCAGTGAACGCGAGAAGCGGACGAAGCCGGTATAGGGTGCTTTGCGCGGCTGCGACCAGCTGACGTAGATCTCGCCCTGGTTGCCGAAGACCAGCTTCGGCCGGTTCTCGCCCTCCGCGTAAATCGCTTCGGCGACCGGGTTGACGATCACCGGGTCGAGCAGGGTGCGGCCCATGTCGTCGGAATGGCGTACGCGAATGTGCTGGTCGACCGCATCGACCACCCAGAGCCGACCCTTCGCATCGATCGCCGCGCCAAAGCCGAGCGGCGTGCCGTGCATCTCCATATGCGACATGTCCATGCCATCGTGGGCAAGCGCGGCACCGCCGGTAAGGAGGGCAAGGGCGCAGAACAGGGATCGCAGCATGGGAGCCTCCGGGAAGTGCGCAAAGGATGGTCCAAGCCCGCCGCCCGCGCACTGCGGCATTTTGTCTTAGCTCGTCTTGTCTTGGCTCTTCATAGCGGCGTGCGCCGGTATGACGAGCTTTTAGACCTCGTCCGGCCTTTCGCGAACCGGGTGTTTGCTGAGTTTGCGCTGCAAGGTACGCCGATGCATGCCCAGCCTGCGCGCGGTCTCGGAAATATTGCCTTCACATTCGGTCAGCACGCGCTGGATGTGCTCCCACTCCAGGCGGCGCAGCGGCAACGGCGCGTCGGGGGCGTCGAGCAGGTCGTCGCCTTCCGGCGCGTTGTCGCCGTCGAGCAGGGCACGGACCACGGCATCGGCATCGACCGGCTTGGCCAGGTAATCGTGTGCGCCGCGCTTGATGGCCTCGACGGCGGTGGCGATCGACGCGTAGCCGGTCAGCAACAAAATACGAATGTCCGGTACCAGCGCCTGCAGCTCGGGAATCAGGCGCAGGCCGTTCTCGTCACCAAGCTTCAGGTCCAGCACGCAATAGCGCGGCTGGTGGCGGCGGACCAGCGCGCGTGCGTCGTCGGCGTTATCGGTGGCGATCACCTCGAAGCCTCGCGAGGTAAGCGCGCGGCTCAGCACGCGGGCAAAGGTAGTGTCGTCGTCGACGATCAGCAGGGGGCGGCCGGGCGACGGTGCGGGTTGATCGGTCATGCATGGTCTCCAATGACGGACAGCGGCAGGCGAAGACGCATTTCCGCTCCCCGTTCGGTATTTCCGGCGGCCAGTTCGCCGTCGAGACGTTCGGCGGTGGCTTCGGCGAGGGCCAGGCCGATGCCGAGGCCGGTGAGTTTCTGCGAACGTCCCAGCGTAGCCAGTTCGCCGGTGCTGGTGAATCCGGGGCCGCGATCGCGCACGGCGAGCTCGAGCCAGTCGGCGTCGACCCTGGCTTCCAGGGCAACCGCGTGCTCGCCATTCTGCGCCGAGGCATCGGCGGCATTGTTCAACAGATTCAGCAGTGCATGACGCAAGCCAGGCGGTGTGCGCAGCACGGTGTCACCGGCTGTGCCGGACAGGGTGAGCTCGACCTCGGCTTCCGGGCGCAGCAACTGGAAGCGTTCCAGGCAACCCTGCACGAAATCGTTGAGTGTCAGTCGCTCGGGTTCCTGCGACAGCTGCGCCTTGCCGAAGGCGACCATCTCGCGAAGGATCGTGCGGCAACGCTCGACCTGGCCCTGCAACAAGCCGAGGTCCTCGGCAAGCATCACGTCGCCGGCGTGTTCGCGGCGCAGTTCCGGCAGCAAGGTCAGCATGGTCGACAAGGGCGTGTTCAGTTCATGTGCCGCGCCGGCCGCCTGGGTGGCAATGGCGAGGATGCCCTCGTCGCGCAAGGCGCGTTCGCGGGCACGCTGCGTCGCCATCTGCTGGTCGCGCACCGTGCGCGCCAGGCTGTTGATGAAGAAGCCGAGCAGCAGCGCGGTGATCACGAAGTTCACCGCCATGCCGGCGACGTGCAGGT
>DASYLE010000107.1:0-17481 GCA_036009745.1 Luteibacter sp.
CCACGAAACGCGTATGAAGGCGATCGCGGACGCCCAGATCGGCGACCTGATCTATATCCCCGGCCACGTGATGATGTTCCTGGGCCGGGTCAACGGCGAACCGTACGTGATCCAGGATGTCGGCGGCACGGTCTTCCTCGATGCGACCGGCAAGAAACGCTGGACGAAGACCAATGAGGTGTCGGTAACGCCGCTGCTGCCGCTACTGATCGACGAGAAGCTTTCCTACGTGGACGCCATGACCAGCCTGGTGCGTGTCCGGCCGTAAGCTTGAACGTTTCGCTCCAAGGGACCCGCGAACAGGGTTCGCTCCCACAAGTGCAGGGTGCCGCGGACGTGTGGGAGCGAACCCTTTTCGTGCTGCTCCTTTGGGGCCGGGCATTCAAGTTATGCGTTTTTACCTTTCACCGAACCCTTTTGCCACATGCTCGACGAAAGCCCGGACCTTGGCCGAATGCCTTCGTTCCTGCGGGCTGACGAGGTGGATGGGGGAGGGCACTGACCAGGCCGGCAGTATGCGTTGGACTTCGCCGCTGGCGATCTCGGCATCGAACAGCCAGGTCGGCGCGTAGCCGATGCCCATGCCGGCCAGGACGGAGGTGCGTATGACTTCGCTGCTGTCGGTCTGCAGGTTGCCTTCCACCTTGATGGTTCGGGAGGTGCCTTGCGGATCGGCGGCGCCGGCCCCGGCGGTAAAGCGCCAGGCGTTGCGCATGACCGTTTCCGTATAGACGATGCAGTTGTGCTGCGTCAGGTCTTCCGGGGATGCCGGCGGCTTGATGCCTTTGGGCAGGGTGCGAAGATAGTCGCGGTGGGCGACCAGCTCGCGCGAGGACAGGCCGACGGGTATGGCGATCAGGCTGCTGTCGGGCAATTCGCCGATGCGTGCGGCCACATCGATGCCACGTTCCACCAGATCGATGAAGCCGTCGCTGAGCCTCAGGTCGATCTTTACCTCGGGATGTTCGGCCAGGAAGGTTTGAATCAGCGGCATCAGTTTCAGCCGCCCGAAACCTACCGACGCGGCGACGCGTAGCCAGCCCTTGAGTTGTTGCGCACCGCGCGTGAGTGACGCTTCGGCTTCGGCGATTTCACCAACCAGACGCCTGGTCTGCTCGAAGTAGCGTTCGCCCTCTTCGGTAAGCGCGAGCGAGCGGGTCGTCCGGACCAGCAGCTTCGAGCCGAGTTCGCTTTCCAGTGCGGCGATCTGCTTGCTCACCGCGCTCTGGGTTGTGTGGGTTTCCTTGGCCACCGCCGAAAAGCTGCCGGCTTCGACAACCCGGACGAAGATCTTCATCGCCTGTAATTTGTCCACGGCAGTCTCGATATATTCCTATAAGGAATTAATGATAGTACGAAATAGCGAGTTCCCGGCAGGCATGGCATCAATCAAAGTGGCGCCATCGTCTTCCCCAGGAGTATCACCATGACCGTTTTCACCGTTCCCACCCGTGATGAAGTGTCACCCGCCAACCAGGCTTTGTTCGACAACCTGAAGAAGGGCGTCGGCATGGTGCCGAACCTGTACGCGACGCTTGCCTACTCCGAGCATGCGCTGGGCAGCTACATGGCCTTCCAGGGCGCGAAGAGCAGCGTGACGGGCAAGGCGCGCGAGGTGGTCAACCTCGTCGTCAGCCAGGTCAATGCTTGCGAGTACTGCCTCGCGGCGCATACCGCGATCGGCAAGATGAGCGGCTTCACCGATGCCCAGGTGCTGGAGATTCGCAGCGGCAAGGCCAGTTTCGATGGCAAGCTCGATGCGCTGGCCCGCCTGGTCAAAAGCATCGCCGTCCAACGCGGCCACGCCGATCCGGCACTCGTCGATGCATTCTTCACCGCTGGATGGACGAAGGAAAACCTGGTCGACGTCATCGTGATCATCGGCGACAAGACCGTCACCAATTACCTGCACGGGGTTACGCGTGTGCCGGTGGACTTCCCGGCTGCGCCGAAGCTTGACGCCTGATCCACCACGTCCGCGATCCGGGCGATAAGTCCGGGTCGCGGTCTTCGTCTTCAGGATACTTTCTTCCGTTGGCGGATCCGGCGATATATCCGGAACAGCAGGTACCAGACCGCGGCATTGATGAGGACCGCAAGCGCGTCCGTGATCGCCAGGCTGGTGAAGGCACCCGGGCTGAAGGCGGGGAGCGTGTGCTGGGCGATGAAGAAGCCGAGGATGTTTCCCGGGAACAGCAGGATGAAGGTGGTCGCCAGCAAGGGCACGGCGTACGGTCCGGCCAGCGGAGACACCAGCAGCATCCACGCGGCCCAATGGCCGATGGCCTGGGCTATCGCGAACGCGATCCATAGTCGCTTCATGTTTCAGGTTCCTCCGCCGGCGCAGTGCGTACTTTTGCGCAAAACATTCTTATTTTCAATTATTTATCCCGCGCGGTGGGCCGGCTGGGGTATGCGTCGGCAAGGAGCATGCGCGAGCATGTCGATTTACCATGGGCTCGTTCGTCAATAGGTAAGCAACCCTTTCCTTCGACGGTGCCCGTGATGACCCTGAAGCTCTACGCACACCCTTTTTCCTCGTACTCCCAGAAAGTCCTGGTCGCGCTCTACGAGAACGACACCGAATTCGAATGGCGCATGCTTTCGGGCGAGAATCCCGAGGTGCTGGCCGACTTCGCGACGCGCTGGCCGCTTCAGCGTTTTCCCATGCTGGTGGACGGCGATCGCACGGTAGTCGAGGCAAGCATCATTGTCGAATACCTCGGCCTGCATCATCCGGGGCCCGTGTCATTGCTGCCGGTCGATCCGGCCACGGCGATGGAAGTCCGCGGCATGGATCGCTTCTTCGACAATTACATCTCGACGCCGCAGCAGAAGATCGTCTATGACAGCCTGCGGCCCGAGGTGGGGCGCGATGCCGTCACGGTGGCGGATGCGAGAAACATGTTGGACACCGCTTATGGCTGGCTGGACAAGGTCATGGCGAACCGGACCTGGGCGGCTGGTGAGGATTTCAGCCTGGCCGATTGCGGTGCCGCACCGTTCCTTTTCTACGCTGACTGGACGCACCGCATCGACGCGTCGTTCACCCATGTGATCGCCTACCGGCAACGGCTGCTGGCGCGCCCGTCGTTTGCACGCGCCGTCAACGAGGCGCGGCCGTATCGTCCGCTATTTCCCCTTGGTGCCCCCGATCGCGATTGATCCCCACAGGAGACCGACCATGAGCCATGAATCCGCCCTCGTTTCCGCCGTTGAACTGGCGAAGCGCAATGGCATGACGATACCGAACGAAAGCGCCGATTACCGACGTGCGCGCAACGCGTTGCTCGCCGAGGAAATCGAGCTGCGCCGGCATATCGAACGGGTTGCCGAACAGCGCCGCGCGCTGCCACCCGGCGGTGAAGTCACCGGAACCTATCGTTTCCAGGGTAAAGATGGATCGTTCGACCTTGCCGGCTTGTTCGGCGACAAGCAGACCCTCGTCGTCTACAGCTATATGTTCGGGCCGCAAAGGGAACGGCCATGCCCGATGTGCACCTCGCTGCTGAGTGCGTGGGATGGCGAGGCGCGCGATGTCGATCAGAAGGTGGCGCTTGCCGTGGTCGCGCGCTCGCCGATCGAGCGGCTTGTCGCCTTCGGGAACGAGCGTGGCTGGCGCGACCTGAAGCTGTATTCGGATACCGATGAACGTTATAGCCAGGACTATCACGGCATAGGCAAGGACGGTGGCGACGATGCGGCGATCAATGTGTTCACCCGTCGCGATGGCGTCGTCCGGCATTTCTGGGCGGGTGAGATGGGTTTCGAAACCGCCGATCCAGGTCAGGACCCGCGTGGCGCGCCAGATCTGATGCCGATCTGGACGATCTTCGACATGACGCCCGAGGGGCGCGACAGCCATTGGTACCCTAAGCTCACTTACTGAGCGCATTGCCATGATTTCGCCAGATTGCTTGCCGATAAAATTCCGCGTGGGACATTAGTGTCGGGCAGCCCTATACCGACCATGCAAGGAATCTTATGAATCGTCGCGATCTGTTGAAAGGTGTTGCGCTCGGTGCGGTCGCGCTCAGCCTCGGCACGAGGAGTCTGTCGGTCAGCGCGGCCAGCCTCGAGCCACGGCTGGCCGAACTGGAACGGCAGCGCGGCGGGCGATTGGGCGTTTCCATCCTCGATACGGGTAACGGCCAGCGGCTTGCCTATCGTGGCGGCGAACGGTTCCTGATGTGCAGCACGTTCAAGTTGCTGGCCGTGGCAGCAGTACTGACGCGCGTGGATCGCGGCCAGGAACGGCTCGACCGGCGCATCGTCTTCGGCAAGGACGTGGTGTTGTCGTACGCGCCGGTCACGAGCCTGCATGTGGGCAGGCAGGGCATGACGGTGGCCGAGCTTTGCCAGGCGGCCATTACCGTGAGCGACAACACGGCGGCCAACCTGCTGCTGACAAGCATGGGCGGACCGTCGGCGGTAACGACGTTCGCCCGCTCACTGGCGGACACGGTGACCCGCCTCGACCGGACCGAACCCGAACTCAACGACGGCGCGCCAGGCGACCTGCGGGATACCACGACCCCGGACGCCATGCTTGGCAATCTGCAGAAACTGCTGCTCGGCGATGTGCTCGCCGAAACCTCGCGCGGGCAGTTGGAAACATGGCTTCGCGCAACCAGCACCGGCAACAGCGCACTGCGCGCCGGCATGCCGCAAGGCTGGACGGTCGGCGATAAGACCGGCAGCGGCAGCCACGGCGAACGCAACGACGTCGCCATCGTCTGGCCACCGCAACGCAAGCCGATACTGATAGCCGCCTACTATGCCAACCCGTCGGTCGACGATACCGCCCGCAACAAGGTGCTGGCCGACGTCGGCCGCATCGCCGCGGGCATCTGATCTTCCCTTTTCCTGGAGGGAGAAGGTGCCGAAGGCGGATGAGGGCGCTTCTGCGCGTCATTCCGGCGCAGGCCGGAATCCAGTGGCGTCAGGCCCGCCTGGAGCGTTGTCGCCACTGGATCCCGGCCTGCGCCGGGATGACGGTGGGATGTGGCTGGAACTCGGGCGCGAATCGGGTCCCTCCAAGAGAGAGAGACAAACTCGCTAGAGCTCGATGCGTGTCTGCAGGAAGTCCAGGTACTTCGGATCGTCTTCCATGAAGATATCCATGCCGGCGCCCATGTAGGCACGGGTCAACTCGTCGGCGGCCCTGTCGGCGTTTCCGAGGTCCAGGTTTGCCTGGCCGAGGCGTAGATGGATGAAAGGATTGCCCAGGCCGTCGGGGCACTGCACCGCGGTTTCGAAACTCTGCTTCGTGCCTTCGGCGTCGCCCAGTTGGAATTGCATATCGCCGATGGCGACGTACAACCATGTTGCGGCCACCCAGTTCCCATGGGGTTTGGGCAGGAGCTGGAGGGCTTCGAGGAAGCGGGCCTTCGCTTCCTCGTGGTTTCCGTCTTCGGCCAGCGCGTCGCCCTCGGCGGACAACCGCTCGACCTCCGCGTAGATAGCCTCGTCCAGTTCCGGTGCCGGGTCTGTCATGGGTCGTTTCCGATGGGGAACAGCACGATGCTGCCATGAAGAGCGGATGCATTCCATACGCGCCGGGGAGGGATCATCATGGTCTTCCCCATCCGCTGGAACCGGACCATGTCAGCCAAGCCGATCAGAATCCCCGGCCCCGACCATCCGATCACGGTCGAACCGAACCCGTCACGCATCGTCGTCACCGTCGCCGGCCGGGTCATTGCCGATACGCGAGGTGCCCTGACCTTGCGCGAGGCGAATTATCCCGCCGTGCAGTACATCCCGCGCAAGGATGTCGACATGTCGCTGCTGGAGCGCACGGACCACACCACCTATTGCCCGTACAAGGGCGAATGCAGCTACTACAGCATTCCGTCAGGCGGCCAGCGCGCGGTCAATGCGGTGTGGACGTACGAGTCACCGTACGATGCCGTCGCGATCATCAAGGACCATATGGCGTTCTATCCCGACCGTGTCGACGGAATCGAGGAAGACAACGCCTGAGCGCAGTTGTGGGAGCGCACCCTGTGCGCGAGTCCTTTGGAGCCGTGACTCTCACGGTCGCCAGCTCTGGAAGGGCAAAGCTCCAAAGGACTCGCGCACAAGGTGCGCCCCACAGCGATCCTGCTGTTTTACGCGGCCTGGGTGAGCGGCGGTGCGCTCTCGGCTTTCGGGTCGGGACCGAAGCGGTTCGGGCCCGGGGTGCCGTTGGTGCAGGCGAACACCAGGTTGACGATCGGGCAGATGATCCACCAGCCGCTGTGGTCGGTGTCGTGCATGCGGCGCACGCCGACGGCAATGCTCGGGATCAGCACGGCGAGTTGGTAGATCGTCACCAGGATGTTCAGGCTGGAATGCTGGCCACCGGTCAGGCCGGCGATGAAGCCGAGCACGAAGGCGATGATCATGTTGAAAAGTAAGAACATCCAATATTCTTTCCGGCGCGCGCGCCCTTCGAATACCGCGTACTTCTTCAGTACATCGAGATACCAGTTCATTGCTTTGATTTCCCCTGCCTAATCATGGTCGATGCGCAAGTTACCCCTCTCGCGCCGCGTCGCCCGTCCAACGGGCGAACGTTTATAGCGCAGAGGTGCCCTCTTGGGTACCCCACCTCCCAACGTGCCATACGAATGTGACACCTTTCGTTCGGTCGATCGCGCGAAGGCGGTCTCGAGGGGTGCGCGGCCGCCGTTTTTACTCCATGAAGGAATTGTCATTTTCTTATGGACAGCGACGGCAGGTTGGCGTATCAGTCAGGCGGGGGTTCGCATCGAGGATTCCGCGATGACGATTTCGGTCTTTGTCGGCGTCAGTGTCGACGGCTTCATGGCGCGGCCCGACGGCAATCTCGACTGGTTGCCGGAAGGTGGGGGGGAGCCGCATGGCTATGACGAGTTCATTGCCAGCGTCGATGCGATCGTTATCGGGCGGCATACCTTCGAAAAGGTCCTTACGTTCGGATCCTGGCCGTATGGCGACAAGCGCGTCGTTGTCCTGAGCAGCCATCCGGTCGACCTGTCTGCCGTGAAGGGTGGTGTCGTCGAATGGATGGATGGACCTCCGGTCGAGATCGCCACGCGACTTGCGGCAACGGGCTCGCATCACTTGTATGTCGACGGTGGCATCACCATCCAGCGGTTCCTGCGCGACGGACTGGTCCAGCGACTGGTGATCACCCGTGTGCCGGTGCTGATCGGACAGGGCATTCCGCTCTTCGGCGCCTTGCCCGCCGATATTCGCCTCAGCCACCTGGCGACCCGGCAGTTTCCGAGCGGCCTGGTCCAGAGTGAGTACCAACTAGCGGCAGCGGACCAACCAGCCCAGGGGTAAAGACGATGACCTTGCTGCAGGAATTCACCGAGACCTTCCTTTTGATCGTCGCCGGCCTGTTCCCGATCATCGATCCGCCGGCTTCCGCGCTGATCGTGCTCAGCCTGGTGCCGCACGCCACGCCAGTCGAGCGCGAGGACCTGGCGCGACGGATCTCGTTCAACAGTTTCTTTATCTTGCTGGTGTCGCTTTCGATCGGCGCGTATGTGCTGTCGTTCTTCGGCATCTCGATTCCGGTGCTGCGCGTCGCCGGCGGGATCATCATCGCCATGGCGGGCTGGAACCTGCTGCAGTCGCCGGACCAGGAGGATACCGACGAGGACGAGCAGACCGTGCAGGTGCATGCGCATACCGGCGCGCTTCGCGCGAAGGCGTTCTATCCACTGACGCTGCCGTTCACCGTTGGCCCGGGTTCGATCGCCGTGGCGATCGCCCTCGGCACGGGTTCACCGAAGTCCGGGCCCTTGCCGGCGCATATCCTCGGCGTGCTCGCGGCCCTGATCGTCCTCTGTGTGAGCATTTACGTCTGCGTGCGTTTTGCCGGCCATATCGAGCGGTTGTTGGGAACGATCGGCACCCAGGTCGCGATGCGCCTGTTCGCCTTTGTGATCTTCTGTATTGGCGTGCAGATTTTGTGGCTGGGGTTGTCGGAGTTGCTGGCTTCGGTGCATATGAAATAGCTACAAGAGCCCGCGATCGTATGTGCCCGGCCCCAAGGGACTCGCGAACAGGGTTCGCTCCAACAAGGCTTGCCGCGGACTTGTGGGAGCGAACCCTGTTCGCGAGTCCCTTGGGGCCGGATCTTGATGGTCGCCGGCTTGTCCTTTCAGGCTGGCCTGGTGTCCTGGTAGACGCTATAGCCTTCCCGGTCGATGTCCGGAAACGGCCGCAGTATCGTGCCATCCTCCAGTTTCCAGCGCCGACCACTCGCTCGGGCCTGCAGCAGGTGCTTTCGCGATACCGGTGCGTGCGTTGAGGTGTCGAGCATGCGCATGAGTACCAGTGGTCCTGCCAGGAGCGCGACTGTGTCCGGATGTTCGGCATCGACGCTCTGCACGCGCATATGCAACGGCAATTCCAGTTCGATGCGATCGCCGGTGCGCCATTCGCGGTGAACGGCGGCAAAGGTCCCCGGTTCGACCGGTTGCGACGTGCCATTGATGCGCAGGCTGGCGCCTTCAGCCCAGGCCGGAATGCGCAAGCGCACGGCGAAGCTCTGTGGCGAGGGAGTCTGCACAAGCAGCGATACGGCGCTGGTGTAGGGGTAGCCGGTCTGGACCGTCAGCTTGCATGTGGCGCCGCGCTGTCGCCAGTTGATCGTGGCGGGCACGTAGAGATTGACGTAGATGCCTTCGGCGTCGGTGAAGCAGGTGCTGATCCGATAGTCGGCGGCCACGATCGGCAAGGTCGCCGAGCAGCACGGCCAACGGTCGGGATGGAATGCCTTGCGCGCCTGATGGGTGTAATCGGAGTAATAGAACGCGTGGCCATCGGGCTGGATCGGTCGTGCGCCCAGCACGGTGTTGTAAAGCACGCGCTCCATGCTGTCACCGTAGCGCGGGTCCCTGGTAACGCGCAGCAGGTAACGGGTCAGCTTGACATGCGCATAGGAGCCGCACGGCGTTTCGAAGCTCTTGTGCTGGTCGGCCAGGCTGGCGCCGAGCGCGCCGCCGCCCGGCGTGACGAAGTGCTCGTCCGGTCCCCAGCCGCCGGTGGCGAAGCTTTGTGCGTCGACCATGGCAAAACCCTGTTGTGCAGCCTGGAGGTACATCGGGTCGCCCAGGGTCAACCAGGCTTGTGCGGCCGAACTCATGGCGTTGACGTGGCTATAGGCATGTTTGCCGGGAAGGGCATTCTCGCCGCGAGCCAGCGGTCCGAAGAAATCGTCGTAGAGGAATCGTTTGCCCAGATCGCGATGCCAGGTGTCGCCGGTCAGCCGATAAGCGAGGAACTGGTTCTCGGGCAAGGTGTAGCTTTCGTCCCAGGCGTGCTGGCTGAAATCCTCGCCGGGTTGCGCGTGTTCGTTGCGCGGGACTGCGTGGGCGGGCAGATAGGGCAGGGCGGCCTGGTTCGTTCGCTTTAATGCGGCAAGCGCGCTGTCGTCGCCAGCCAGACGTCGTGCGTCGACCAGTCCGCCGACCAGCTTGTCGTAGGTATAGGAGGGGAAGCGATTGTCGCGATAGAACTTGCCCTGCGGCTCCACGGTGGCCGCGTAGCCTTGCACGAGGCGGTCGATCTTGGCTCGCGTCCGTGCGTCGCCGGTGATCGCGTAGTAGCGCGCGAGCCCGCTCATCCATTGCCCGAAGTTGGCGCCGGGGGCGAAAGCGTAGCTTCCATACCAGCCGCCGAGTTCCTGGCCGGGGGCGGGCAGGCCTTCGCGAAGTCGGAATGGCCGTAACAGCGCGTTTTCATCCATGCCCATCAACAAGGCATGGTTTTCGCGCGCCTGCGTTTCGAGGGGTCCGGCGGCGAGTTGCACCTGGCCGTGGGCGAGTTCGGCCAGCGGTGCGGCCGTCGCATCGGAAGCGGCGAGCACGCCGCTACTGCGGCTGAAGGCCAATGCGGCCGCGGACAGTGCACCGTACTTGAGCACAACGCGGCGTGTCGGATCGAAATGGCCTGGCATGGCGCCTCCACACGGATACCCGATGCCCAGCATAGTCCCGCGCGGAAGGCTACGTCATCCCTGACGGGTGTGGCCTTGCGCCGGGAGCGGGAGCATCATCGCCGGTGCCCATCCGACACGAGGAACGCATCATGTTCGACATGAAGAATCTCAGCCGTCTGAAGAAGCTCGACGAGAACGCATCCGAAGGGATGAAGGCCTTCTGGGCCTTCGACAAGGCGGCCTTTACCGCCGGTGCGCTGACGGTGCGGGAGAAGCAGCTGATGGCGGTCGCCGTGGCCTTGACGACGCAATGCCCCTACTGCATTGCCATACACAACAAGGCGGCCCGCGACGCCGGTGCCACCGATGCGGAACTGGCGGAAACTGCCCTGGTGGCGGCGGCGATTCGCGCCGGCGGCGCGATCACGCATGCGACGCATCTCTACGGCGACTGAGGATACGGCAGGCGCGGGCCGTATAATTGGCCGATGGATAATCGCCCCGGTTCCGTGCTTCCGACCCTGCTTGACGATGTAAGACGCGATGGCTTCCGCTTTGTCACGGCGGAGGCGATGCGACCGCTGCTGGAGGCCGTGCATGCGTTATCCGACTGGACCGCATTCACGGACAGCTGGAATCGCCTGGCGCCCGATACGTATCTCGCGGCGACCGGTCGCTCGCGTCGACGTCGCCACGCGACCTTCGCCGCGACGGCCCTGGACGGGATCGCGTCCGCGCCCCATCAGGCGCATTACCAGGGCTTGAGCTACAACAGCCTGCAGGGCGACATCGAGCGCTGGTTCGAGCCGATCGAAGCGACCGTGGCAGGGGGCGCGAGCCTCGGTGCCGTGCTCGGTTTCTGTGCGCGGTTCTTCGGGTCGCTGGCGCCCTCGGTCACCGGCTGGCATGTCGAGGTGCACCAGTTCCGTATCGAGGCGAGCGCTGGCGAGGCGGGCGAGCCCACGCCCGAAGGGAGCCATCGTGACGGCGTGGACTTTGTCCTGGTGCTGCTGGTGGACCGGCACAATATCGCCAGCGGGACGACCACCATCCATGCGCCGGACGGCCGCCTGCTGGGCGACTTCACCCTGACCCGGCCGCTGGATGCGGCACTGATCGACGATCCGCGGGTTTTCCATGGGGTGACGCCCGTCCTTCCGCTGGTTACCACGGAGCCGGCGCATCGCGATGTGCTGGTGGTGACATTCCGGGCGCGTGGCAAGGATTGACCACGTGCCGCCCGTCTTGTCGCTAAAAGCGTGATTAGATCGAGATAAATTGCGCTCGCGCCCCGTTCGCGGCTGCGTTACCCTCGGCAATCGACAGGGCATCGCATGGGGTAGTGGATCATGGGTCTGAAGAAATTCCTGATGGCTACCGCCATCGTCGCCGCCGGCTGCGCGGTTTCCGGCATGGTGCTGGCGCAGGACGTCAACACGCTCAGCGCGCAGGAAAGAGCGGCTGGCTGGCAGTTGCTGTTCAACGGCAAGAACCTCGACGGCTGGCACTCCTACCTTGAGAAAGCCCCCGGCAAGGACTGGAAGGTCCAGGACGGCGCCATCCTGATGGAGAAGAACAAGGGTGGCGACGAGAAGGATTTCATCGACCTGGTGACCGACGCGGAGTTCGAGAACTTCGATTTCAAGGTCGAATGGAAGATGAGCCCCTGCGCCGACAGCGGCGTGATGTTCTACGTGCATGAGTCGCCGGAATTCAAGGAAACTTACGAGACGGGCCCGGAGATGCAGATCGCCGACCTGGCCTGCACCGTTCCCGACAGCCGTGTCCTGTACCAGCGCTCGGGCGATATCTTCGACCTGATCTCCTCGGATGTGGAGCGGGTCAACGAGGCCGGCCAGTGGAACCAGTTCGAGATCATCTCGAGCAAGGGCCATCTCCAGCTCTTCCAGAACGGCCACAAGGTCGTTGAAACCACGCTATGGAACGACGACTGGAAGAAGCTCGTCGCGCACACGAAGTTCGCGAAAATGCCGGGCTTCTCGAAGTACCAGAAGGGCCATATCTCCCTGCAGGGAAACGAGGACAAGGGCGAGGAACCGATCCGCCTGTGGTTCCGGAATATCAAGATCAGGAAGCTTTGATCCCTGCGCGATAGCCTGGGGCGGCGTCATGGCGGACACTGGGCGGGTAACGACAGGATCTGCCGATGAGAGCCGCGGCCGCCGCACACTTCTTGAAAACCACCGCGGAGAGTCTCCGCGGTGAGTGTTCGCAACTTTCCCTGAAAGGCCCTCGCGCCTTACTGAGCGCCAAGACGGTCGGTTCGGTGGTGTTGTCGGTTTACCTGGCCGATCTGTTCCACCTGGAAGACCGCTGGTGGGTGGCGCTCAGCGCGTTCGCGGTGGTGCGTGGCGAGTTCGCGGTATCGGCCTGGCGCGTTGCCGATCGCATGGTGGGTACGGCGATCGGTGCGCTTGTGGGTGCGCTTATCGCGCGGTCGCTTCCCGAGTCGGCGTGGATGTTCGCCCTGGCCCTGGCGGTGATCGCCGGCCTTGGCCTGTACCGGACCATTGGTTCACCGCGCAGCTACGGCTGGATCCTGGGCACCGTCACCGCGCTACTGGTTGTCGGTGAATCGCGCGAGACCACGGACATTGCCGCGCTGGCACTGCGCCGGGTCGCCGATGTCGGGGTGGGCGTCGTCTCGTCGCTGATCGTGCTGACCGTGGTCCACGGGGCGGTATACGTCCTGCGCAGGCGGGGCGGGCAACCCACCGCCGATCCGGTGGCGCAGGCGGTTGCGGCGAGCGCGGATCCGCCAGTGGGAGGCTGGACCATGCGGCGTCTGCGCGCACTGCAATCGCTGCAGGGCGCGATCACGATCGGGGGCTTCGGCCTGTTCGTATGGCACGACCAGTTTCCGGATTTCCCGCAGGTGCTGATCTCGATCGTCGCCGTCCTGCTGGTGCCGTTGCCGGCCTTGCTGCGTGGCGACGGCGAGAGCGTCGTCGGCATGCGCATGGCCAACCGTCTGCTCGGCTGCCTGTTCGCGGCGCTGCTCGCGGTCATCCTGTTGCCGGTCATCGGCAATATCCCGCTGCTGTGCATGCTGGTACTCGCTGGCGGTGTCTGGCTGGCCGCGCACATCCAGGCCGGATCGGGCGCCACCAGTTATGTCGGCACGCAGTTCGGCATCGGTTTCATCGTCATCTTCGTCCAGGACCAGCGCTGGTCGACCGATGTCTCGGCGGCGGGCTACCGCCTGCTGGCCATCGTGGTCGGACTGACCGGCCTTGCCGTGGTCATGCTGGCCACGGCAAGGTTGAGGCGCCGTTTGACCGGCTAGCCGCCACCGTGCGATACCCGGGCGTTCGGTGCCAGGTACGCGCGCGTCCTTGCCGCCACGATGCGCAACAACAGGGCGGCGACAACGACGGCCACCGCGCCGGCGATCAGCGCCGACCCGACATAGGCGAGCAGGCAGCACCAGGCCAGCAGCACCCACGCGGCGGCGCTCTTACCCACGCCGGACAGTTCATCGCGGGTCGCGCCGTAGATCGCACGCGCGGCGCAGCGCGTGCAGATTTCTGCGTGCGCGGATATGGCCGTATTGCATTCACCACAAACAGGCGGAGCCATGCTGGTTTCCCCTTTCCACTGGAGGCGTTTTCCCCTCAAGTGTTATCGGCAGCCAGGCGGCGGCCTTTAAGGAGCCGCTGATCTCTCCTCGCGGGTTGAAGATATTAACCAAGTTGGTTAATATCTGCCCTCAAGGAGAAGACGGCCATGGAGAAGGGCACGCCGCACTGCCCGCTGGTGCGCGTAAAAACATCTGGTCGCTGCCGGAAGCGTGCGGTCGACAACTTCCGCTCTGGTTAGTGGCGCCGCTCTGGGACTCGATTTCGAAGACATGCTCGGGATTGTCATGGCCCTGAACCCTTCGGATTTCCATAAAAGCATGACGACGTACGCCGATCACAGGGTATGGCAGGACGTCAATAGGCCAGTCACATCCGTGGGCGACGTCTACTTGAAGCTTACGGTCATCGATGACGTGCTCATCGTGTCGTTCAAGGAGTCCTGAAATGAAGTGCCCATCGTGCGCGGCGGCCGGACTGGTCCGGAGCGTTCGTGACCTGCCCTATACCTACAAGCATTCGTCGACGGTCATTCCCTCCGTATCGGGCGATTTCTGCCCGGCCTGCGGGGAATCCATACTGGCCGTGGATGAATCGATCCGCGTCAGCCGGGCCATGCTCGCGTTCAACAGGAAGGTGAATGCGGCCATCGTCGAACCAGGCTTTATCGCCAGTGTTCGCAAGAAGCTCGGACTTGATCAGCGGCAGGCTGCCGAGATCTTCGGTGGTGGCATCAATGCCTTTTCGCGCTACGAAAACGGAAAAACCGAACCGCCGCTAGCTCTGGTGAAACTGCTGAAGTTGCTCGATCGTCACCCAGACCTGTTAGGCGAAGTCAGGGCTATCTGACCGGTCGCGGTCGCGCTGGTTACAGCGCTAAGCAGGGCTGACCCGGTTCCGCCCCTCAGCCTTCGCCCGGTACAGGGCTTCGTCCGCCTGGGCGACCACGGATTCGAAGGGCGTCTCGCGATCGGCCATCGCCACGCCGATGCTGGTGGTGACGGGAATGGCGTGGTCGCCGAAGTAGGCCGGGGTCGCCGCCAAAGCCGCGCGCAGGTCTTCGGCCAGATCCAGTGCTTCGCGAAGCTTGGCGTTGGGCAGGGCCATGACGAACTCCTCGCCGCCATAGCGGCTGGACAGGCTGCCGGGCCAGTGGGTGCTTTCATGGAGTACCCCCGTCACGTGCTGCAACACCGCGTCGCCCGCCTCATGGCCCCAGGTGTCATTGATCTGCTTGAAGCGGTCCAGGTCGAAGATCAGCAGGGCGAAGGGCTGGTCGCGTTGGCGGCAGCGTTTCAACGCCTGGGTGCCCATGCTGATGATGGCGCCACGATTGAGCAGGCCGGTCAGGCCGTCCAGCCGCGCGACCCGGCGCAGGTCGACCATCAGCCGCTCGGTGATCAGCAGGAGCATGGCGAAGTACATCGCCAGGCCGATCAGGATGCCGACGATATACGTCGCCGCGACCGGGGAGTCGGCCTTCATCACGTCCTGGCCGGCGAGTGGCGAGATCGGGGTGAACAGGCGCGTTGTGTAATAGAAACCCTCGAGTACCATGATCGCGGCGGCGATCCGGCAACTGATACGGATTTCGCGAGGCGCATAACGCAGCAGGAGCACGATGCCCCAGATATCCCACAGGATGGTCTGGAGGCTGGCGAAGGTGAAGCGCATGCCGAGGTCGGGCGTGACGAAGGCGTACCAGGCCATCGCCGCGCAATACACCGCGAGCAGGACCAGTGGCCGCCACCATCGCCACGGTCCACCGACATGCATGGCCACGCCGCGCAACAGCAGGATGCTGCCCAGGGCGATGCCACCGTTGCCGGCGATGATCGACAGGCTGTCCGGGATCTGGTTGCGCAGGCCGATCAGCACCACGCCTGCCGTGGCCACCCACAGGCTCGCTACCCACAGCCGTAGCACGGGCTGTTCATGTAATACCGCCAGCAGCAGGGAGAAACCGATCGATGCACCGACACTGATGACGAAGCCGAGAACGATAACGGTGGGGACATCCAGGTGCATGGGTACTCCGTTAACTCCGATTTCTCATGGCCAGGTGGGGATTCGGGACCATGTTACGGAATCGCGAAGCTAGTTTCGTGCCAGATCCGGTCGCGGGCCTCAGCCTCCGGCCGCGTGAAGCGTTTCCTCCAGGGTGGTCCACGGTGTGGGGCTCATATGCATGCCAATCATGCGCAGGCCGTAGGTGTCGATGCCCGCGTCCCTGACCGATTGCGTCAGTTCGTGGAGGGCCTCGGGAAAGAGCAGCGAGCCGTTCGGGCCGAGTGGCTGGACCATCTCGGCCGTGTGCAGCAGCTTCGCGTCGGCGATCCAGGTCATCACCATGGGCTGTTCGCCGTAGCGGACGGGAATCACGACGATAGCGTGGCGTCCCGTGCCGATGACGGTGCGCGTCGATACTGGACGGATATCGGCCTGTCGTGGTGCGCGGGCCAGGGCATCCGGGGCGATGGTATGCGGGCTGGCCAGTATGTCGCGGACGATCGGCGCATTGCGGTCGCGGACGTAGATGGGAATGCCGCGGGCGGCGTATTCGCGGACGCCGGCGATATGCCAGTAAAAGCCCGTCGAGGTGATGACGGCCTTGATCGGGACGCCCGGGAAGCGCCGCGCCGCTTCGGCGAGCACCTGGGCCGAATAACCCGCCGAAATAGGCGCATCGATGATCACGATACCGTCGTCCTGGCGGACCAGGGTGGTGTACCAGGAATTCGGGATCTGCACGATGTCCGGCGCGATTTCCTCCACGGGGCGCTTCGGGTCCGGCGCATAGGTGACCCGTTGGCCGAGATGAAGCTCGTCGGCATAGCCGGGCAGCGCGCCATCCGGCGGTGTTTGCATCGCGAAGTGCTCCTCGCCGGGCGACGTGTCGAAGCGCACATCGGCATACGTCATCGTGCGGAACAACGCGCCGTTGCGGAACATGTCCCATTGCTGGGGGAAGCGCACGCCATCGTGCAGGTCCCAGTTGAGGTATTCGGTGCGTTCGACGACGTCGCCCCAGCCGTTCCAGGAGATCTCCTGGCTGACCGCGTGGCGCAGGGCAATGGTGGCCTCCGTGGCGCTCGGCAACTCGGTGAGCGCATCGATGTAGATGCGAACCCGGTAGGCGCCGTTGCGGAACGACAGGACGTGCTGGATCGCCTCGTGCATGGTCACGTCGGGTTCGCGCTGGAGGTCCTTCGCCTGTTCGGCCAGCAACAACGCGCGAATCGGGTCGTGGGTTTCCCATGAAGGCGTCGCCGGCATGGTCGGGGTCGCGCTGACCTTTCCGTCCACCGTACTCTCGCTGCGCAATCTGTCATGCGTGTAGAGGCTGCGGGTGATGCGCAGTGGCCTGAAATCCGGGCCCGGCTGCGAGGCCTCGACGATCAGGCGGCGATCGCCTTTGAGGTCGTCGGTGACGAAGGCCTGGGTCGCTCCAAGGAGGATATAGGGCGGGCCGAGATGGTCGTTCTCGACAACGTCATGACTGACGATTTGCGCGGAGGACTGGACGAAACGCAGCGTGTGCAGGTCGCGCTTTTCGCCGACGGTAGCGATGGTGTGTTCGACCAGCTCGCGGGCGGTGGGCTCGCCTGCCTCGGCAGGCGAAGTTCCAAGGCTGGCAATCGTCGCCAGGGTCACGGCGACATGAAATGAGAAATGCATGGGAGTCCCGCTGTCCGGTGGAACGCCCAGATTGCATAGAGCGGGCGGGATCGACACATGGTTTGGGACGAACGGCGCGGGGTACGCCTCGAACGGCCGGCCTGCCGGTGCGAGCGGTCCGGCAGTCAGTCGCCCAGGGACGACTGGCGCCCCTGCAGGAATCGGCGCACGGCGGCATCCCGCTCCAGGCCGATGGCGAGTTCATAGGCGGCGTGCGCATCCGCATGCTGGCCCGCCCTGGCCAGCAGTTCGGCGCGCGCGGCCCAATAGGGCTGGTAGTCG
>DASYLE010000108.1:0-2869 GCA_036009745.1 Luteibacter sp.
GTAGCGTTTACGGCTACCTGCACAGCCGTCGAATGGCGTTGGGCGGAGGCACCTGCTCCGCCGGTCAGGGTGTCGTCTGCCAAGGCCGGCAGGGTAAAACCGATGCCGAGGCATATCGCGGTGGCGAGAAGAGTCTTGCGCATAACAGTCTCCTGAAAAGCGATCGCTTAGGGCCCCTGTTTTCCGCTCTCACGCCCTGCCTGCGCTCGAAGCACCAAGTGGGAGCAACATCCGTGCCCGTCACGGCGGGATCATCTGTTTTTCGCGCGAATACGAATGAATTCCGTTACTTGGGCAACGAAACAAAAAAGAATGCGCGCACCCGTTCAGCTTTCTCGTGGGCGAAAGTGGCGCACCCCTGTTACAGCACGGTCCCTGCCCTGTATGCGCGCTCGCAGGTTTGGCTGTCGCCATGCCAATCAGGCACTTGCGGAGCGGTGATATCAGGCAAGCTCACCCAGGGTGTATCGCCACGGTTACACCCGGCTTCGCCCCCCTCTTGCCGCCCGCCCGCCCAGCGCGCATGCTTCGAACGATCGTTTGAACCGCCATGGACACCCCGTGCCCTATCCTCACCTGCTCGCGCCGCTGGACCTCGGCTTCACTACGCTCGCCAACCGCGTCCTGATGGGCTCGATGCATACGGGCCTGGAAGACAAGGCGAAGGATTTCGACAAGCTCGCGGCCTATTTCGCCGAACGCGCGCGTGGTGGCGTCGGCCTGATGGTGACCGGCGGTATCGCGCCGAATATCCAGGGCTGGCTGAAACCGTTTTCCGGCACATTGTCGATGCCGTGGCATGTCGCGCGGCACCGCAAGGTCACGCATGCCGTGCACGCTGAAGGCGGCAAGATCTGCATGCAGATCCTGCACGCGGGCCGCTATGCCTATCAGCCGCTCGCGGTGGCGCCATCGAAGCTCAAGTCGCCGATCAGTCCGTTCACGCCGCGCGCGTTATCCTCGCGTGGGGTCGAACGCAGCATCGCCGCCTTCGTGCGCAGTGCCGTGCTGGCGCGTGAAGCCGGCTACGACGGTGTCGAGGTGATGGGTTCGGAAGGCTATCTGATCAATCAGTTCCTGACCGACCGGACCAACCAGCGCGAGGACGCCTGGGGCGGCAACGTGGAGAAGCGCATGCGCTTCGCCGTGGAGATCGTGCGCCGCATGCGTGAGGCGACCGGGCCGGACTTCATCATCATCTATCGTCTGTCGATGCTCGACCTCGTCGACAACGGCCAGTCCTGGGATGAGATCGTCACGCTGGCCAGGGCCATCGAGAACGCCGGCGCCACTATCATCAATACCGGCATCGGCTGGCATGAGGCACGCATCCCGACCATCGTCACCAGCGTGCCGCGCGGGGCCTTCACCTGGGTGACGAAGCGACTCAAAGGCGAGGTCGGCATCCCGCTGGTCACCACCAATCGCATCAATATGCCCGACGTCGCCGAGCGTATCCTCGCCGATGGCGATGCGGACATGGTGTCGATGGCGCGTCCCCTGCTCGCCGACCCGGCGTGGGTCAACAAGGCGCGTGCCGGCAAGAGCGCATCGATCAATACCTGCATTGCCTGCAACCAGGCCTGCCTGGATCATGTATTCGCGAACAAGCGTGCGTCCTGCCTGGTCAATCCACGCGCGTGCCACGAAACCGAACTGGTGGTCAGCCCCACGGCCATACCGAAACGTTATGCGGTGGTAGGAGCGGGCCCCGCCGGCCTCGCCTGCGCGACGACCCTGGCCGAACGCGGCCATGCCGTTGTGCTGTTCGACAAGGCCGACGAAATCGGCGGCCAGTTCAACATGGCCAAACGCGTGCCGGGCAAGGAGGAATTCCACGAAACCCTGCGCTACTTCGGGCAGCGTATTACCGAGACCGGCGTCGAGCTGAAGCTCGGCACGATGGCCGATGCGCCCTCGTTGAAGGCCGGAAACTTCGACGCGGTCGTGCTCGCCTCGGGTGTTATGCCGCGACATGCGGGCATTGCCGGCCATGACCATCCGAAGGTACTAAGCTACATCGACGTCCTTTTGCACGGCCGTCCGGTCGGTCGCAAGGTCGCCATCATCGGCGCGGGTGGCATCGGTTTCGACACCGCCGAATTCCTCGCCGAGCCTGCACCCTCGCCGAGCACCGACATCGGTCGCTGGACAAGGGAATGGGGCGTCGACACGAGCCTGTCCCATCGTGGTGGCTTGACACCGGCACAGCCGGAACCACCGGCGCGGCAGATCTGGCTGCTACAGCGCAGCGAAGGCCGGCCCGGTGCGCGGTTGAACAAGACCTCCGGCTGGGTGCATCGCGCGACCCTGAAACACAAGCGCGTGGAAATGCTGGGTGGGGTGAGCTACGACCGCATCGACGACGAAGGGCTGCACATCACCGTTGATGGGCAGCCGCGCGTGCTCGATGCCGACAACGTGGTGATCTGCGCCGGGCAGGAACCGAATCGCGGACTGAAGGATGTGCTGGAAGCAGCCGGGATGACCGTGCACCTGATCGGCGGTGCGGATGTCGCCGCCGAACTGGATGCGAAGCGGGCCATCGACCAGGCGACGCGACTGGCGGCGATACTCTGAAAGTTCATTGCGAAGATCGGGACGTACCGCCACTGGATCCCTGCTTTCGCCCACTGCTGTCCGGGGAAAAAGCGTGACCACCAAGAGCAAGACGGCGATCGGGAAGTCACGGCCCCAAAGGACTCGCGAACAGGGTTCGCTCCCACGGGAGCAGGTTGCCGCGGATTTGTGGGAGCGAACCCTGTTCGTGCTGCTCCTTTGAGGCCGTGACTTCCCCATCGCCGCCTTGCTCTTGATTGAAACACGCCGCCAGGCCGTCGCTGTTTTTCCGGACAGCAGTGAGCGCAAG
>DASYLE010000109.1:0-26255 GCA_036009745.1 Luteibacter sp.
GATCCTCGGCGGGTCTGCAACCCCGCCGTACCGTGCGCACGCGCAGGCCACGGCGCAAGCCGAGCCATGGGTATCCACGGCGTGGCTGGAAAGTCATCTGCACGAGCCGAACCTCGTGCTCCTGCAGGTCGGCGAAGAGTCGCAGTACAAGTCCGCGCACATTCCCGGCGCGCGCTTCGTCCGGCTTGCCGACGTCGCCGCCACGTCGGGCGAACTTTCGCTGGAAATACCGACGGCACCGGAATTGCGCCAGCAGCTGCAGGGCCTCGGCATCTCGGACGGCTCCCGCGTCGTGGTGTACTTCGGAAACGATCAGGTCTCCGTGTCGACGCGGATAGTGTTCACGCTGCAGTCGGCCGGGCTGGGAGCGCATGCCGTCCTGCTCGACGGCGGCATGCCGAAGTGGCGCCGCGAGGGCCGCGCCCTGACCGACCAAGCCACCGCAGCCACACCGCCGGGAACGCTGACGCCCTTCAAACTTCAGCCAACCATCGTCGATACCGCGTTCGTGCGCGCGCACGCCCGGCAACCGGGTTACGTGCTCATCGACGCGCGTGCCGCGATGTACTACGACGGCCTCGAAGAGAGCGGAGCCGATGGCCACCACCGCCGCGGCCATATTCCCGGTGCGCACAGCCTGCCCTTCACCGGCATCACCAACGACGATCTGACCTTGAAGAAGCCGGCCGAATTGCTGGCCTTGTTCCGCAAGGCCGGCGTCAAGCCAGGCGATAGGGTGATCGCCTATTGCCACATCGGCCAGCAGGCAACGGCGGTGCTGTTCGCAGCGCGTGCCGTGGGGATCGATGCCATGCTGTACGACGGCTCATTCGAAGACTGGACGATGCGCGATCTGCCGGTCGATCTCTGACGATGCGCGCGCTCCGTCCCTATGCCGAGCCCCATGCGACCGGCGTGTGCCTGGGCCTGGTGCTGCTCGCCTGCTTCGCGCTGACCGGGCAGGGGCTGGGAGCGTCCGGCGCTTTCGCGAGTGTGGCGAGCGGTATCGCCGTCGCAGTCTCCCCGGAAACTGCCGTGCATAGCGCCTACTTCCGGAGCTATCTCCAGGACGGTTCGCCATGGACTGCCTGGCTTGTCGTCGAAGTCATGGGCGTGCTGGTTGGGGCCGCCGCATCGGCTGCTCTGGCAGGACGAACACGGCTCACGTTCGTCCGCGCGGTCCGTCCGTCCAGCAGCAGGCTCTTCGCTGGCGTCGCAGGCGGCATCTTGATGGGTGTCGGGGCAGCACTGGCGCGAGGCTGCACCAGCGGCCTCGCTTTGAGTGGCGGTGCACTGCTGAGTGTCGGCGCCTGGATCTTCATGGTGGCGCTGTTCCTCGCCGGCTTCCTCGCCGCGCCGCTCGTGCGCAGGCTCTGGCCATGAACGATCTGCTGATCGCGGGAGGCATCGGCGTGGCGTTCGGCTGGGCACTCGAATGCGCCGGCTTGGGCGATCCACCGAAACTTGCCGGCCAGTTCTACCTGCGGGATTTCACCGTCCTCAAAGTGATGCTGAGCGCCATGTTGACCGCGATGCTCGGTGTCTTCTGGGGCGGGCGATTCGGCATGCTTGATCCCGGTGCGCTCTACGTGCCCGAAACGTATCTGCTTCCGCAACTCGTCGGCGGCCTGGTCTTCGGACTCGGCTTCGTGCTCAGTGGCCTGTGCCCGGGCACGTCCTGCGTGGCGCTGGCCAGCGGCCGCGTCGAAGGTGCCGCGACGATGCTCGGGCTGTTCGCCGGCGTGCTGCTTGTCGGCTTGGCCTTCCCTGTGATCGCACCTTTCTACCGCGCGACCCCACACGGCCCGCTGACACTCCAGCGCCTCACGGGCCTGCCTTACGGGGTCGTGGTCGCGCTGGTCACGGTAATCGCCGTTTCGATGTTGGCGTGGATCGCGAAGCGGGAGGCGGCACGATGAGACTTGTGCGAGGGTTGGGCATCGGTGCGCTTGCAATGGGCCTGGCGGCGCCTTTCACAGGCAACCCCTCTCGCTCGCAGCAGCGGGGGCTTGATCTGGATTCGATCGCCCGTGCGATCGACGAGGGCACCGACCACGTCAGCGCGCGCCAGCTTGCGGAGTGGATACGCGATCGCCGACCGGGACTTCGCGTCATCGACGTGCGCTCACCTGCCGAATTCCACGGCGACGTCATTCCGACGGCGGAGAACGTGCCGATCGACCAGTTGGCGAGGTCGCGCTTTGCCCCTGACCAGACCGTCGTCCTTTATTCGCAGGAGGGGGCACATGCCGGCCAGGCCTGGGTCATGCTGCGCTCGCTCGGCGTGACCCAGGCGGTGTTCGTGCCGGGCGGCCTTGCCGACTGGCGCGAGGAGGTCCTGAGCCCGCTGCTGCCGGTGAACGGCTCTCCCGCGGAACGTGCAAGGATCGCGGCATTGAGCCACTACTTCGGCGGTTCACCACGAATCGGGGGAGAGCAGGAAGGCGAGGTTGCGGGCGCGGCGCAGACCGGGCGCAACTTGCGGAGGCGCGGATGCTAGCGCATGCCATGGAGCCCACCGATGCGAGCGATGCATTCGACTTCGCCGCTCTTCGCGCCAACGAATTCGCCCGTCTCGATACCGCCGGCATCGCCTATCTCGATTACGCGGCGAGCGCGCTGTATGGTGCCTCGCAGGCACGAGCGCATGGTGACCGGCTGGTGCAGGGGATTTTCGGCAATCCCCACTCCGAGCATCTGGCGTCCCGCCATAGCGCTGCCGCGCAGGCGGCCGCCCGTGCCGCGACGCTCGCTTTCTTCGATGCCGATCCGGACATCCATGATGTCTGCTTCACCGCCAACGCCACGGCAGCCATCAAGCTCGTAGCCGAAAGCTACCGATTTTCGTTGCGCCGCGGACTCATTCTCTCGGCCGACAACCACAATTCCGTCAACGGCATCCGGGAGTTTGCCAGGCGCGCGCAGGCGCCCGTCAGCGTGCTGCCGCTGGATACGGAACTCCGGCTCGATTGCGGATCTGCGAGCTTGCGGGCGAGCGTCGAGCGACACGGCGGGGGCTTGTTCGCATTTCCGCAGCAGTCCAACTTTTCCGGAGTGCGTCACGACCTGTCACTCATCGAAGAGGCCCGGGCACTCGGATGCGATGTCCTGGTCGATGCGGCAGCGGCCGGCCCATCCGGCGCGCTCAGCCTGAGGGAGCATTCCGTGGACTTCGTCGCGTGTTCGTTCTACAAGTTATTCGGCTTGCCGACCGGTGTCGGAGCATTGATAGCGAAAAAGTCGGCCTTGGCCCGCCTTCGGAGGCCGTGGTTTTCGGGCGGAACCGTGGAGTTCGTGTCTGTCGCGTACGGGCGGCACGCCCTCAGGACGGGCCATGAGGGATTCGAGGACGGAACCCCCAACTTTCTCGACCTCGCCGCCATCGAATCCGGATTCGCCTTTCTCGCCCGCATGCCGCGCCCGGCCCTGCGTACCCATATCCAGGCCCATATGCAGCATTTCCTGACACTGGCAGCGACACTGCGACACCGTAATGGCGAGCCGCTGGTGCGTCTGTATGGCCCTCGGGATATGGAGCAGCGGGGCGGTGTCGTCGCCTTCAACGTGCTGCGGAACGACGGTTGCGTGCTGCCCCACGAGCGTGTCGAGGGGTTGGCGCGCGAGCATGGCGTCGCCATTCGGGGCGGTTGCTTCTGCAATCCCGGGGCGGCCGAAAAGGCATTCGGATTCGATGCCATGGGAGCGGAACGCTGCTTCGACAAACTCGAAGGCAGCTTCAGCATCGAGGCGTTCCGGAACTGTGCAGGGCGTGCCGCCACCGTGGGTGCGCTGCGCTTGTCTGTCGGTGCCCCCACGACGCACACCGATATCGAGCGTGCCGTGGCATTGATCGTCGCTTGCGGCGAAAGCTATTGATCCCTGCGCTAGTCGACATGCATGGTGAGGGACATGGCGTCCTGGTTGCACCTCAGTGGGTGGTAACCGCAGCTCACGCAGCACCAATGCAAATGCCGGGCATGGAAGACGAAGTATCTATCGGCGGCAACCGGTGCCTCGTCTGGGTCGAGGTAGGCAGATCAATCTGGCCGACGTTGATATCAACGCCCGGTCGCACGCGGCGCCGTCGATCCTCGCACCACCAGATCAGCTGACAGCACACGCTTGCGCGGCGGCACCTCCGGATCGTTGAGCAGTTCGATCAGCATAGTCATTGCTTCCCGCCCCAGTGCATTCTTTGGCTGGGCGATAGTGGTCAACGGTGGCGAGGTGTAGCGTGCGAAGCGGATGTCGTCGAAGCCGACCACGGAGACATCCTCCGGCACGCGCAGGCCGTGCGAGATCAATGCGCGCATCGCCCCGATCGCCATTTCGTCGTTGGAACAGAACACCGCGCTGAACGACTTTCCCTGCGAGAGAAGCCGCTCGATGGCGCGCTCGCCGGCTTCGATTGAAAAGTCACCGATGGCGGTCAGCGCGGGGTCGGCGGAAACGCTCGCCCGCTGCAGGGCGAGACGGTAGCCCTGTTCACGGTCCACGCATATCGGGCTCGACGATGGACCGGCGATGAAGGCGATATCGCGGTGTCCAAGCGTCACGAGATAGTCGACCGCGACGCCCGCCGCAGCGACATTGTCGATATAGACACTGGAAATATTGCTGTCCCTGACGTACTCACACGCATTGACCACGGGCAGCCGGCCATCGATGGGAATCGCCGGTACACGATGGGACATGGTGATGATGCCGTCGGCCTGGCGCCCGGCGACCATGTCGGCATAAGCCTGCTCGCGCACCAGGCTGCTTTGCGTCTCGCCCAGCAGCACCGAATAGCCATTCTCGTGCGCGACCTGTTCGATGCCGCGGATCACCTCCGAGAAGAACGGATTGGTGATGTCGGGAAGCAGGGCGACGATCAGCCGTGTACGCGCCGTGCGCAGATTGCGTGCCAACGCATTGGGCGTGTACCCAAGGCGCTTGACGACCTCATGGATGCGCAGGCGCGTCGCCTCGCTGACGAGTTCGGGCCGCTGCAAGGCGCGTGACACGGTGGCCACCGAAACCTTGGCGATGGTCGCAATTTCCTTGACCGTCCGGACGCGCGCAGGCTGCGGCGCAACATTCGCAGGTTCGCCCTTGGTGCCCGGCCGTTTTCGCTTGGATCCCTCCCCACTCACGAGTTCCCGCCCCCTTTATCGCTGTTGTGCCCCAGACGATACCAGCCGGCAGTGCCGGCCATATTTGTGCAATGCAATGTAATGGATTACATAAAATCATTGCATCGGCATTTGTACATCTGTTACATAACTTTGCCACATTTGAAGCGCTTCGCGACAAAGCGACCGACGTGCTGAGCCAAACACCACGCTGGCAAGACCCGAAAATACCAGTGTTTATGCGGATGTAATCGAATACATTTTTGCGACAGGGGTCCTCGGAGAGGAAATGGCAAGCCAGTCCATATCGACCAGCGCCACGGCGGCAACCCGATGAAGAAACTCGGCATGGGGCTCGTCGGCCCCGGCTTCATCGCCGCGCATCATCTCGATGCCGTGCGTCGCCTGGGTAACGTCGAGATCGTCGGCATTGCTGGCTCCAGCCCCGCATCGGCAAAGAAACGGGCGCGCGAACTGAACGCCGGACGAGCCTACGCGAGTTACCAGGAACTGCTGGCCGACCCCACCGTGCAGGTGGTCCACAACACCACGCCCAACCACTTGCACAGGGAAGTCTCGTTGGCGGCGCTGCGTGCTGGCAAGCATGTGATCTCCGACAAGCCGCTTGCCAGCAGCGCGCCCGAAGCGCGTGAACTTTACGAAGCCGCGCGCGAAGCCCATGTCGCGCACGTCGTCACCTTCAATTATCGCGGCTATCCACTTGTCCAGCAGGCGCGCGCGATGATCGCCAAGGGCAAGGTCGGCCCGACGGTCTTCGTGCATGGCTGTTATCTGCAGGATTGGCTGACCGACGAGCGCGCGTATTCGTGGCGTCTGGACCCCAAGCTGGGCGGCGCCAGTTCCGCGCTTGGCGACATCGGCTCGCACTGGTGCGACCTCGCCGAACACGTCACCGGCGCCCGCATTACCGCCGTGCTGGCCGATCTGCACACGGTCGTGCCGGTCCGCGAGGCAGCACGGCGCAAGATCAAGATCACCAGCGAAGACCTCGCCAGCGTGCTGCTGCGCTTCGACAACGGGGCGCGCGGCTGCGTCACCATTGGTCAGGTGCTTCCCGGTCACAAGAACGACCTGCGCCTGGAGGTCAACGGGCGTCTGGCCTCGCTGGCTTGGCGGCAAGAGCAGCCCAACGAACTCTGGATCGGCCACCACGCGAAGGCCAATACGCTGCTGACGCGAGACCCCGCACTGCTCGATCCGGCCGCGCGCGGCTACGCGCATCTGCCCGCGGGGCACCCGGAAGCCTGGGCGGATGCCTTCGGCAACCTGATGGCCGACGCCTATGCGTGGATCCGCCGCGGCGGCACGCCCGAAACGAAGCCTGCCGCGCTACCTACATTCGCCGACGGCTATCGCAACAGCCTGCTGGTCGACGCGATGCTCAAGAGTCATGCCGCGGGCGGTGTATGGCAGCACATCGAAGACCCGCTCGAATCACGACGCACAAAGGGGAAACGGGGATGAAGTGGCGCCTTAGGGTAATGATGCTGTTCGAGTTCGCGATCTGGGGCGCGTGGTACGTCACGGTCGGCACCTGGCTTGGCCAGACCCTGCATTTCAGCGGCAAGGAAATCGGCGCCGTCGCGGGTACCACCGCGATCGGCGCGATGATCTCGCCGCTGTTCGTCGGGCTGCTCGCCGACCGCCTGTTCGATACACGCCGTGTCCTTGCCATCTTGCATGTCGTCGGCGCCGTCCTGCTGGTGGTCGCCGCCCGGCAAAGCTCGTTCCCGACGCTTTACACCGCCCTGCTGGCCTACAGCCTCTGCTACATGCCGACGCTGGCGCTGACCACCTCGCTCGCGATGCGGCATATCAAGGATCCGCAGGAGGAGTTCGGTGCGATCCGCGTGTTCGGCACCATCGGCTGGATCGTGGTGGGGCTGATCGTCGGCGCGCTGGGCGTGGAAGCCACCGCGTCGCCCTTGCACCTGGCTGCCGTGCTTTCGCTGGTGATGGCAGGCTATTGTTTCACCCTTCCGCCGACGCCGCCGCTGGCCAATCCGCAGCGCTTCACGATGCGCCATGCGCTACCGCTCGAATCCCTGCACCTGCTTCGCGGCCGCTCGATGGCGATATTCGCCCTCGCCTCGTTCCTGATCTGCATCCCGCTGCAGTTCTATTACGCGTTCACCAACCTGTTCCTCAACGAGGTCGGCGTGGTCAACGCCGCCGGCAAGATGACCGGCGGGCAGATGTCCGAACTCTTCTGCATGCTGCTCATCCCATGGTTCTTCCACCACCTTGGGGTTAAGTACATGCTCGCCGTCGGCATGCTGGCCTGGGTGGTCCGCTATGCCATGTTTGCCTTCGGCGGCACCGGCGAGCTGATGTGGATGCTCTGGCTCGGCATCGTCCTGCACGGCATCTGCTTCGACTTCTTCTTCGTCGTCGGCCAGATCTACATCGATCGCGAGGCACCGGCGGCGCTGCGCGCGGCGACGCAGGGCCTGATCACCTTCCTCACCTACGGCCTGGGCATGTTCGTCGGCTCGTGGCTGTCCGGGGTGGTGGTCGACACCTATGCGCGGACCACCGCCCAGGGCGCCGTGGCGCACGACTGGCACGCCATATGGTTGATTGCCGGTGGCTGTGCCGCCGTCGTCCTGGTCTTGTTCGTACTGCTGTTCAAGGATCGCAAGGCGGTGGCAGGCAACTCCGTCACCCACGTTACCCTCCGGGAGACCCGTTCATGATGACTCGCAGGCAGTTCCTGGCCCGCTCCGCACTTTGCGGCACGGCGGCGTGGCTTACCCTAGGCGCGCCGGGAAAAATCCTTGCCGCTACGGCGCAGGGCAAGGCGCTCGGCATCCAGCTCTACATGGTGTTGAAGGCTTACCAGGCCGACCCCCTCGGTACGCTCAAGACGCTCAAGGCGATCGGCTACACGGAAATCGAAGCCATCGTTACCAGTACGGCCAAGACCCTGCGCGATCAATTGGACGAAGCCGGCCTGCGCTCGCCCAGCATGCACTTCGACAGCCTCGGCTTCGAATCCGGGATCGAAGCCGCGCACACGCTTGGCGCGCAGTACATTGTCAGCAGCATGTTGCCGTCGATCATGCAGAAGGAGCAGGCGGCAAAGGGAAAGAGTGGCCCGGAGCCGGCGTACTCGCTCGACGAGGCCAAACGCACCGCAGAGTACGCCAACCACCTCGGCGAAAAGGCCATGCAGGCGGGTCTGCAATACGCCTACCACAACCACCATCTCGAATTTACCGACGTGGGCGGTGGGCAGACGTTCTACGACGTGCTGCTGAAGGAAACCGACCATAAGCTCGTCCAGTTCGAGCTCGACTGTGGATGGGTCCACGCGGGTGGCAAGAATCCGGCGGATTACTTCAAGGCCAACCCCGGCCGTATCCCGCTGATGCATGCCAAGGACTTCCTGCCCGGCGGCGCCAAGGACTATCCGGGCGCGGAACTCGGCCGTGGCACGCTCGACTACAAGCCGATCCTGGCGGCGGCGGACGCTTCCGGGCTGAAGCATTGCTTCGTCGAGCAGGAAGGCCCTTACGACCGCATGAGCCAGCTCGACGCCGCGCGCGTCGACTACGCCTACCTGCGCCCGATGCGCTGAACTGTCCCGAGGGAACCGCATGGAAAAGAACACATTCGACGCCATCGTCGTCGGCACCGGCGTCAGCGGCGGCTGGGCCGCCAAGGAACTGACCGAGAAAGGACTCAGGACCCTGGTGCTCGACCGGGGCCCCATGGTCAAGCATGGCGACTACCCGACCGCCATGAAAGCGCCGTGGGAGCTGCCGTACGCCGACGAACCGACCCAGGAAGACATCGCGCGTCATCCGAAACACACGCGCCCGTCGTTCTACGGCATCACCCAGTCCACCAAGCACTGGTTCGTCGACGATATCGACAACCCGTATGAAGAAACCAAGCCGTTCGACTGGTTCCGCGGCTACCACGTCGGTGGCCGCTCGCTGATGTGGGGCCGGCAAAGCTATCGCTTCAGCCAGATGGACTTCGAGGCGAACGGCAAGGAAGGCGTCGGCGTCGATTGGCCCATCCGCTATGACGACATCGCCCCCTGGTACGACTACGTCGAGCATTTCATCGGCGTCAGCGGGTCGACCGAAAACATGGCGCAATTGCCGGACGGCCAGTTCCTGAAGCCGATGGCGCTCAACTGCGTCGAAAAGGATTTCCAGGGCAAGCTAGGCGACAAGTTCAACCGCAAGCTCATCATCGGCCGCACCGCCAACCTCTCCGAGCCGCTCAAGCACGACAAGAGTCCGCAGCGTGCGCAGTGCCAGTATCGCAACCTGTGCATGCGCGGCTGCCCTTACGGCGCCTATTTCAGCAGCAACTCCTCGACCCTTCCCGCCGCCGAGAAGACCGGCAACATGACGATCGTCACCAACGCCATCGTCTACGAGGTGATCTACGACGATGCCAAGGGCAAGGCGACCGGCGTGCGGGTACTGGACGCGGAGACCGGCCAGCAGACGGAGTACTTCGCGCGCGTGATCTTCCTCAACGCGTCCACCTTCGGCACCGCGCACATCCTGCTCAATTCCGTCTCCAACCGCTTCCCCAATGGCTTTGGCAACGACAGCGGCGAAGTGGGCCACAACATCATGGACCACATTTTCGGCAACGGCGCGCGGGCGCTGGTCGAGGGCCATGAAGACCGCTACTACTCCGGTCGCCGGCCCAATGGCTTCTACATTCCACGCTACCGCAACGTCGGCACGGACAAGCGCGACTACCTGCGTGGCTTCGGCTACCAGGGCGGCGCCAGCCGAAGCAGCTGGACGCGGCTGGTCGAGGAGCCCTTGCTGGGCGACGAACTCAAGCGCGCCGCGGAGAAGCCCGGCCCCTGGTGGGTGTCGATGATGGGCTTCGGTGAAATGCTGCCCAATCACCAGAACATGGTGACCCTCGACCGCAACCACAAAGACAAATACGGCTTGCCGGTGCTCAATTTCGATGCCGCGCACCGGGAGAACGAGACCCTGATGACCAAGGAGATCATCAACGACGCGCTGGAAATGTTCTCCGCCGCGGGTTATCGCGACGTGAGTTCCTTCACGATGGAGGCCAATGTCGGCGCCGGCATCCATGAAATGGGTACCGCGCGCATGGGTCGCGATCCGAAGACGTCGGTGCTCAACGGATGGAACCAGATGCATGCCTGCAAGAACGTCTTCATCACCGACGGCTCGGCCATGGCCTCGTCCGCCTGCCAGAACCCGTCACTGACTTACATGGCGCTGACCGCACGCGCGGCCAGCCATGCCGTGGAAGAACTCAAGCGCGGCAATATCTGAGGATACAAGCCATGAACCGTCGCGAATGGTTGAAATGCATGTCCGCGCTTGCCGTCGGCGCGGTCGCCGCGCCGTCGCTGCTGGCCGTGTTCGACGCCCATGCCGCTTCGCAAACACCCGGTGCGGCGCCCCGGTTCTTCAGTCCAGCGCAAAGCAGCCTGATCGCAGCGGTGGTCGACATCGTGATCCCACGTACCGATACCCCGGGAGCGCTCGACGCGGGCGTGCCGGTCTTTATCGACCAGATGTTCAAGGACGTCTATACCAAGGCCGATCAGCAGCGATACCTCACCGCGCTGGCCGCGTTCGACCAGGCGGACGGCAAGCCGTTCCTCAAGCTCGACGAGGCGAAGCGCGAGGCGCTGGTGACCAGGTTGCACAGCGAGGCGATAGCCAAGCCCCCGGGTACCGCGGCCACACCCGCGGCCGACTTCGTGCTGATGACCAAGAAACTGACCATGCTGGGGTTTTTCATGTCGCAACCCGGCTGCACGCAGGTACTGCAGTATGTCGCCGTTCCCGGCGGCTTCAAGGCCGATATACCGCTATCCGAGGCAGGCAATGGCAGGGCCTGGGCAGTCGAGACGGAATTGAAGATATGAAAACACTCAAGGGTCCGGGCATCTTCCTTGCCCAGTACGCGGGGGACGCGGCGCCGTTCAACACCCTTCCGGACATCGCCCGGTGGGCTGCGTCGCTCGGGTTTGTCGGCGTGCAGATTCCCACCAACGATCATCGCCTGTTCGATCTGGAGCAGGCGGCGGCGAGCAAGGCGTATTGCGATGACATCGCCGGCATGCTGGCCGAACACGGGCTGGTGATCACCGAACTGTCCACGCATCTGCAAGGGCAGCTGGTGGCTTCGCACCCCGCCTACGACCGCCTGTTCGATGGTTTCGCGCCCGCTGCACAGCGTGGCAACACCCTGCAGCGCCAGGCCTGGGCGGTACAGCAACTCAAGCTGGCGGCGACAGCGAGCAGGCATTTCGGCCTGACCGCGCACGCGACCTTCTCCGGCGCGCTGGCCTGGCATCTGTTCTATCCGTGGCCGCAACGCCCTGCCGGGCTGATCGAGGAAGCCTTCGCGGAACTCGGGAAACGTTGGCGGCCGATCCTCGATGCCTTCGACGACGCCGGTGTCGATGTCTGTTATGAACTGCACCCCGGCGAGGACCTGCATGACGGCGCCACCTTCGAGCGCTTCCTCGACGCCGTCGGGCAGCACCCGCGCGCCAACATCCTCTTCGACCCCAGCCACATGGTCCTGCAGCAGATGGACTACCTGCAGTTCATCGACATCTATCACGAGCGGATCCGCGCCTTCCATGTGAAGGATGCCGAGTTCCGTCCCAATGGACGCGCGGGCGTCTACGGCGGCTACCAGAACTGGATCGATCGCCCCGGACGCTTCCGCTCGCTCGGCGACGGGCAGATCGATTTCGGCGCGATCTTCAGCAAGCTGGCGCAGTACGACTATCCGGGCTGGGCCGTACTCGAGTGGGAGTGCTGCATCAAGGATGCCCAGCAAGGCGCGAAGGAAGGCGCGGCGTTTATCCGCGACCACATCATCAAGGTCACCGAGCGCGCGTTCGACGATTTCGCCGCGACCGGCAGCGACCGCGCATTCAATCGCGACATCCTGGGACTCGAGCAGTTATGACCACCACGTCTCCCAACATCGGCCGCCGTGCCGCACTCGGTCACCTCGCCGCCGTCGGCGCGGCGTTCGGCGCCATGCCGCTGCTTGCCTCGGCCGATACGGTCCACGGCAAGAAGATGACCCATGGAGACATGCCTGCCGGGCGCCTCAAGCAATCGCTGAGCCGCTGGACCTCCAAGGCTGAGTTGCCCGACCTGTGCAAGCACCTCAAGGCCATCGGCTTCGTCGGTGTCGATCTGCTTTATGCGGACGAATGGGCGGAAGTGATCGACAGCGGCCTGGCGGTAACGATGGGCTATCCCGCGAAGCGCGACGACTTCATCACGATGGGCTTCAATGACCCGGCCAATCACGCCACCCTGTTGAAGGAACTGGAGGCGACCATCCCACTCGCCAGGCGCGCCGGGGTGACCAACGTGATCACCATGTTCGGCAACCGCAAGGCGGGCATCGACGATCGCCAGGCCGCCGATAACTGCGTCGCGGGCCTGTCGAAAATCGCACCCTACGCGGCTGAGAACGGCATCACCCTGTGCGTGGAACTGCTGAACAGCAAGGTCGACCACCACGGTTACCAGGGCGACAGCACCGCATTCGGTGTCGAGGTGATGAAGGGCATCGGCTCGCCCAACGTCAAGCTGCTCTACGACATCTACCACATGCAGATCATGGAGGGTGACGTGATCCGCACCATCCGCGACAACATCCAGTGGATCGGGCATTTCCACACCGGCGGCGTACCGGGTCGGCATGAAATCGACGGCACCCAGGAACTCAACTATCACGCGATCGCGAAGGCGATCGCGGACCTGGACTTCAAGGGTTACGTCGCGCACGAGTTCATGCCGACGAACTCCGAACCGTTCGACTCTTTTGCCGAGGCGTTCAAGATATGCACGGTATGAACTTTCATCGAGGAATGTTTATGAAACGGCGAAGCGCGTTGGTCCTTACCCTTCTTAGTGTCGCAACCACCGGATCGATGTCCGCCTGGGCGCAGACCGATCCCAAGGCGACCGAACAGTGGGAGCCGGTGCCAAGGGTCGTGGCGCCGGGCAAGCAGGACGGCGCGCCGCCCTCCGACGCCGTCGTGCTGTTCGACGGCCACGACCTCGCCCAGTGGGAGTTGTCGAAGGACCATGCTCCCGCGGGCTGGAAAGTGCACGACGGCGTGCTGACGGTCGACAAGGCGTCCGGCAACATCCAGACGAAACAGCGTTTCAAGAACTACCAGCTGCACCTGGAGTGGCAGGTGCCCAGGGGCGTCACTGGCGAAGGCCAGGCTCGCGGCAACAGTGGCCTGTTCCTCGCCTCGACCGGACCGGTCGACGAGGGCTACGAAATCCAGATCCTGGATTCGTGGAAGAACACGACCTATGTCAATGGACAGGCGGCCAGCATCTACAAACAGGCACCTCCCCTGGTCAATGCCATGCGCACCCCGGGGGAATGGCAAACCTATGACGTCATCTGGACAGCGCCAGTGTTTGCCGCCGATGGCACGCTGAAATCGCCGGCCTACGTGACGCTATTCCATAACGGCGTGCTGGTGCAGAACCACACCGAGCTTACCGGCGAGACTTTCTACATCGGCAAACCGAAATACACCCCGTATACCGAAGCACCGATCAAGCTACAGGCCCACGGCGATCCCTCGCAGCCTGTCAGCTTTCGCAATATCTGGGTGAGGCCGCTGGATTAGCGAAACTCCAAGCCCGCGAGCATGAATGCTCGACCCCAACGGAGCAGCACGCACAGGGTGCGCTCCACAACAGGGCTTGCGCAGACTTTGTAGGAACGCACCCTGTGCGTGCTCCGTTGGGGCCGTGACTTTCCAATCGCCATCGTGCTCTTGATGGAAAAGCCGAAAAACCCAGTTAGACCTCTGAATACGCGATCGCGGTCACGGTCGCCGTTCACCAATCCAGTAAGGGCGAAGCCACCATCCGGATGTTTTTGCAGCGCAGCGTGACATCCTGCGCCGGCAGCGCCTTAATCCTGTCACGAAATTAGATCGATCCAAGCCATAAACGATTCAGACCCTACCCCGATTGCTTGGGGTACGGACGGTTATTGCCTGCGAAAAATTAGATCCATCCAATTCGATGGAAGGAGGACGCCTGCAGTAATAAATCGCGCATCCGTAGCAGTGATCGGGGGATCACCGCGCCAACTTCTTAATGAGCGCATATCAAGTAGGGGAATCACTAGCGATGACGTACCTGCCACACATGTTTACGCGCAAGCCCTTGTATGCCGCACTCGCCCTGGCGACCCTGGCATTCGGCTCTTGCCTGGGAATACCCGCTGTTGCCTTTGCGCAAACCTCCGCGCCCGCCACACAACCCACGGCGGCGTCCCCGCAACAAACGTCCGCTGACGCCAAGGCGACGAAGGACCCGAAGGACAAGAAAGCCGCGAAGGGAAAGAACGGCGAACCCATCGATCCCACGGATCTGCAAACGGTCGTCGTCACGAATTTTCGTCAGTCGATCGACCAGAACATGCAGGACAAGCGCGATTCGAATTCCATCGTCGAGGTGATCAACGCGCAGAACATCGCGCAGTTCCCGGCGAAGAACATCGCCGATGCCCTGGCGCACGTGCCTGGCGTGGTCATCACCCGCGAATCGGGTGAGGGAAAGACGGTGAGCATTCGTGGCCTCGCGCCCGAACTCACGCTGACCGAACTGAACGGCAATTACGTGGCCTCGGCCGATACCTCGGCCGGCCTGACCCGCTCGTTCAACTACACGTTGATGCCGGCCAACATGTTCTCTGACATCAAGCTCTACAAGAGCCAGGAAGCGCGGCTGGACGAAGGCGGCATCGGCGGCAACGTGGACCTGCACACCCGGCGTCCTCTGGAAATGAAGGCCAATGACGGCTTCATCTCCGTCAACGGCGCGGGCTCCGACAACAGCAGCAAGATCACTCCCCAGGGCTCGGCGCTGTGGTCGTGGAAGAACAAGGATGAGACCTTCGGCGTCCTGGTCGCCGGCTCGTACCTGAAGCGTCGGGACATCGACTACACGGCCAATGCCTCGAGCTGGCACTGGTGGGACAACAACTGTACCGATGCGACAACGTGCACCCACCAGCCGACGAACGTGCATGGCCAGGCGTACGGCCCCGACGTGGGACCCAACCTCGCCCTGTGGCCGGGTGGTGGCGTGGTCGACCAGGCCGGCAATGGCTATTCGGGTTACTGGATGCCGCAGCAGTTCGCCACCAGCCGGAACCAGCTGGACCTGAAGTCCAAGGGCGCCCAGGCCACCTTGCAGTTCAAACCCAGCGACCATTTGCTGCTGACGGGCAACTACTTCCGCTTCCAGCGGGAGCAGACCCAGATCACCAATACCCTGGAAGTGCCCGAGTGGGGGTTGCCCAGCAACAACAACTTCGCGGACCAGCAGGGCAGGTTGCTCGCTCCCAACGGCCTGTCGTTCGATCCGTCGCACACCATCGTCACTGGTGCGAACTATGTCCTTCCGCCCGCGGGCCAGGGTTGTAACTCGACAACCAACCCCTCCACGGGCGCGGCACGACAGGCGGTGGACGTCTGCTCCACGGAGATCCCGTGGCTCAACGGCAACTACTCCGTCGAAAAGGCCACGTCACAGACCATCAATCTCGAAGGCGAGTGGGATAACGGCGGCAGCCTCAGCGGATCGTTCAACGTCGGCCGCACCTGGGCGACGGGTGGTCCGTCGATAGAACTGGGCATGGCCGCCAAGCCGCGCAACTTCGTCGACGGCCAGTGGGTGGACGGCAGCAATGGGGCCGCATGGACATTGAACGGCAAGCCGACCATCACGGCCTCGCCGAACGTGTTGCAGAACATGCTGGCCGGCGGGGGCCAGGTGGACCTTGGCTCGACCGGCTCGAACATGGTCAATACCAGTAACTCGCAGAATTTCGCCCAGGCGGATTTCACCTGGGCCTTCGACGACAGCTGGATGCAATCGCTACAGTTCGGCGTGAAGTACCGCGACAACAACGCCGAGCAGCAGAACAACGAAATGCGCTGGTACTGCAAGGGCACGACCTTGCAATTCCAGACCTGCGATCCGAATGCCGGCCAGCTGCCGGCGGGTTTCCTGCTGCAGAACTCGCTGGACGGCAACACGGAGGCCTACAACGACAGCACCTTCCCGGCGATCAACTACCCGGCCTACTACAACTACCTCAACTCCACCTACGACCGGGTGCGCTACAACCACCCCGAAGACAAATCCTCGATCCAGGAAAAAATCGCCGCGGCCTACGTCCAGGCGAACTTCCAGACGGACACGCTGCGCGGAAACGTCGGCTTGCGCTTTGTCAGTACGAAGCAGGACCTTACCGTTGCCGACGAGATCACCACCAACAACGCGGTGTACTACCACGACGGGGGTGGCAACATCCTGATCTGTCCGACCACCGGCAAGAACATCGCCGGCGGCCCGTGCGCGGCGGGTGACTTCCAGTATCTGCCGCAGGAACAGGCCGTAGTGCAGTCCTTCACCAAGGCCTCCACCAGCAAGCGGTACAACAAGCTCCTGCCCAGCTTCAACATTGCCTGGACGCTCCCGAACGACTTCGTGATCCGCGCCGCGGGATCGCAGGCGATGGCCCGCGCCAACTACACCGACCTGGCCCAGCTGGGCAGCCTCACCAACAACACCCAGGCCTACTACAACGACCGCAAGCAATTCGGCGCACCTCTTCCCGGGTGGTACGGCAGCGGTGCCAACGCCGACCTGAAGCCATTCACAGCCACCCAGTTCGACCTGGCGGGCGAGTGGTATTACGAACCCGAATCGGTCATCGGCGTGGACCTGTTCCAGAAGAAGGTGAAGAACTTCGTCGTACCGGTCACCGTCGACAACATCAACGTGGACGTCGGCGGCACGCAGCAGAACTTCATGCAGTACAGCACCAACGCCAACGGCCGTTCGGGCACGTCCAAGGGCGTGGAGCTCTACACGCAACACACCTTCGCCATGGGCTTTGGCTACATCGCCAACTACACCCTCAACAAGACCGATGAAACGCCGGTTTCGCTCGGCGACACGCAGGTCGGCAAATCGGAGTTGATCGGCAGCGCCAAGTACGCAGCGAACGTCTCGCTGTTCTATGAAAAGGACGGGCTCCTGTTGCGTGCCACCAACAACTGGACGGGCCGGACCATGCAAGGCCTTTCGTCCGGTCTTCCCATCTACACGCAGCCGTACCACCAGCTCGACCTGAATGGTGATTACGAGTTCAACAAGCACCTGATGGTGACCGCGTCGATCATTAACCTGACGCGCTCAACGCCCCGGCAGTACCTGGGCGGCGATACCACGGCGCGGCTCTACGAACTCGAATATGCCGGACGCCAGTATTACGTAGGCCTCACGTACAAGTTCGGTGATGGTGGTTGAGAAACGACCCGCGGGGTCGGGCGTCCTGCCCGGCCCCGCTTCCGGCAGGTCAGCGGACGCAGCTCGGTTTTCGAAAGGATCAGATCATGAATGCATACCTGGCACGCCCTCCCCGGCGTACCGCCCTGGCCATGGCGCTGGCGATCTTCGCGCTGGGAAGTATCGGCACGGGTCGTGCCCAGAACAGCAACGCGCCCGCGACTGCGGCATCGACCGTGGATGCCGCCAACCCCCTGGTCGGTACCTCGCCGCTAGATAAGCAGGAACTCCTCGGCAACGCGCCGCCTCCGGGCGAAGAGCGGTATTCGGGCATGACCTCGCCAGGTGCGAGCCTGCCGCAAAGCTCGACCGAGGCAGCGCCGGTCAACGTCAATGCCGATCTCAGCTATCCCACCGGCGTGGCCACGTCCTACGCCTATGGCCGCCCGACGATGATCGGTTTCACCGGCGGCGGCTCGACCTATGGCGCCCGCGCCGCGCCGATGATCATGCCCGTGGTGGGCGACTGGACCATGCCACCGGACTACACGCAGTCGTACTACGACAAGACGACCGAGAAGGCATCGCCCGGCTACTACGCGGTGGACCTGGCCACGTTCCACACGCGGGTCGAGCTGACGGCGACGCAGTGGACCAGCCTGATGCGCTTCACCTTTCCTGCAAGCAAGCGCTCGAACGTCGTGCTCAACCTGCGCCGCGCCGGCGGCAACGTGGAGGTCGTCGATGACCACACCATTCGCGGCATGGCCGAGGGCACGCGCGGGGAGCGGGACACGGACGGCGCATGGTTCGTCGCTGAATTCTCGCGGCCGTTCGCACACTTCGGCACCTTCCTCGCCAACAACGACGACAAGCACCGAGGGCTCGGTACCGAGGACGTGCAGGCCGACCGGCGCACGGTGTCCGGCAGCTACGCCGGTGCCTACGTCACCTTCGACACGCAGGCTGGCGAGCAGGTGCTGGTGAGGGTCGCCCACGGCCACAGCGCCGAAGAAGCCGAACAGCGGTTGCATGCCGAGGGCAAGGCTTGGGATTTCGAGCGCGTGCATGACCAGGCGCGCGCGGCCTGGGCGACGCTGTTCGATCGCGTCGAAGTCACCGGCGGCACGCCGAAGCAACGCATGCTGTTCTATTCCACGCTATACCACTCCTTCGCCAGCCCGCGGCTGCTCGCGCGCAAGGGCCAGCACTTCACCGGCGCCGAAGGCCGTGTCCAGGTGGCCGGCTACGATCGCTACACGCCCGTGCCCTTCTGGGATACCGGCCGCAACCAGATCGCCTTGCTGATGCTGCTCGACCCGGCCGTCGTGCAGGACATCATGCATTCCGAGCTGGACATGGCGCGCGAGCGCGGCTACATGAACACCTCGTTCCACGGCGATCACGCCGTGTTCCTCTACGACGGCGCCATGCAGCGCGGCATCCCGTTCGACTACGCCGCCGCTTACGAGTACCTGCGCAAGAACGCGACCGACCCCAAGGGGCCGCGCGGTTACCTCGCCGAGTACATGAAGAACGGCTGGATCGCCGACATCGTCCCGCCGGGAAATCCCAGCCCACCCTACGCCGGCGGCAAGGCAGGCGTCGCCACCACGCTCGAATACGCCTGGGACGATAACGCCCTGGCCGATGTCGCCCGCCGACTCGGCAAGACGGACGACGCCCGGATGTTCCAACGTCGCGCCGCGAACTATCGCAATGAATTCGATCCATCCGTGGGCTTCTTCCGCGGCCGCACCGAGGATGGCAAGTGGATTTCGCCGTTCGATCCGGGCGAGCCGTACTACAACTTCATGATGAAGGAAGGTTCCGGCTGGTCCACGCTGTGGCTGGTGCCACACGACGTGCAGGGCTTGATGGACCTCCTTGGCGGACGCGATGCGTTCAATGCCAAGCTCGACGCCTTCTTCTCCACGCCCTACACGGCCAAGGGCATCTGCCGCGACTGCACCGGCCTGATCGGGCAGTATGTGCAGGGCAACCAGCCCGACCAGCAGGCGGCCTACCTCTACGCGTGGAGCGGTCAGCCCTGGAAGACGCAAGCGCTGACACGCCGCATCCTCGACGAACTCTACGGCAGCGACGCCAGTGGCTATGCCTACCCAGGCATGGACGACCAGGGCTCCACTTCGTCGTGGTACGTGCTCAGCGCGATGGGCTTCTACCCTGTCGATCCCGCCAGCCCCGACTACATCCTCGGCAGCCCCATCTTTGACAAGGTCCGCCTGCGCATGGGCAACGGCAAGGTGTTCGAGATCGATGCGCGGAACAACTCTGCGAAGAACATGTATATCCAGTCCGCAACGCTCAACGGCAAGCCATGGACCAGGCCCTGGTTCAGCCAGGCCGACATCGCGAAGGGCGCCACGCTGGTGCTCACGATGGGACCGGAGCCGAACAAGGCCTGGGGCGCCAGCCCGCAGGATGCGCCGCATTCAATGTCGGTCGACCGGCCAAAATCGGAGACTGCGGCTGGCAATTAGCGATATCTTGGCTGGCTGGTGCGGCGACACCGTGGTCACGCCATCGACGAGCGATTGCGGAGGATGTCGTCCATCCATCCGCAGGCTTCCTGCACGAAGCGGAGCCGGGCGTTCACCTGGCAATGGCCGTCCGCGCCGGTGCTGGCATCGAGGAATACGAAGTCCTTGCGTGCAGACGCGATCGCTTCGTGCCAGGCCCGGGCCTGCGTGGCGAATACCGTTGAATCGCCGCCACCGACGATGGACAGGAACGGCACGGTGACCACGGCCGGATCGGCCTTGATCCCGTGCCAGCGCGCCAGGAGTGCCTCGGGTGTGTCGACGCCGGCCTTGCACGCGATCATCCGGCGACTGCGCTGCGCGGCTGTACTCGGTATCTGCCCGCGTGCGATGCCATGGCGTGCTGCCTGTACGCTCAGCGCGAACAACTCGCCCGGTTCGGGGAACGGGGTGGTGGCAATCACCGTGGCCAGGCGTGGTTCGGCGCCGGCCGCGCGGGTGACGAAGTAGCCGCCCAGGCTCAAGCCGATGAGTGCGATGGATCCCGGCCGCGCACCAAAGCGCTCGACCAGCACGTCGATAGCCGCGCTTATCGAACGCTCCGGCTCGGTCTGCCAATGCATGCCCTCGGCGGCCGTGTTGCCCTGGCCCGGCAGGTCGACGATCGCCACCGAATAGCCACGTTCCCACACCGCGCGACCCACCGACAGGAACAGGTCCTCGTGGCAGGTGTCCGCGCCACCGATCACCAGCGCCACTGGCGCGTCCGGATCGGCATGGCGCAGGAACAGGCCCGGCAGGGACGCGCCCTCGAACGGCACCTCGAAGAACGTGACTGGCATGTCCAACCCGGCCATGGCCGAGGCGAAGGCCGCACGCTGGCGGCCATACAGGTCGGCGAACACCGGCCCACCGGCCTCGGCGAACTGCCACGCCGACCGATAGGCGGCGAAGGCCTTCAGGTGCGCCTCGCCGGCCGCGCGCTTCCAGCCGCGTCGGATCCAGGCATCGGCCTGTTCGTTCTGACGGTCGCCGTAGTCGGCGAAAGCGCCGACCCAGCTGTCCGCATCGCCGTCGACGATCTGCGAGGCCACGTAATAGGCCTGACCGATGTCCAGGCCACCGCTCGGCCCCCAACTCATCGCGGACATGAAGAAGAGATCCATGTCCGGGTCGTCGAAGCGGTATTTCCGGGCCATCCGCTGGTCCGGGCGCTGGGGCGCCGCATTGTTCGCGGCAACCATCACGCTCGAAGGGCGCTGTGTCGGGGTACTGATGCTCATGGCGTGCACTCGTCAGGGGATGCGAGAAGAATATGAGCTATACTCGCATTTCGAAACTCGCGTTCCCGGACGGCCTTCATGAAGTCAAAAAATGAGGAAAATCCCGTACCTGCACGGCGCCAGCCACGCCAGGCACGGTCACAGCAAAAGATCGAACTCATGTTCGAAGCCGCCATGCGGCTCCTGGACGAGGGCGACCTGCGCGGCCTGACCACCAATGCGGTGGCCGCGCGCGCCGGGGTCAGCATCGGCACGCTCTACCAGTATTTCGGCGACAAGGAGGCACTGCTGGACGCGCTCGTCGCGCGCGAGCTGGGCGAGATGTCGGAGAAGGTGCTGGCTTCGGTGCACGCCCAAGGTCCCACCCCTGCCGGCGGGCGCATACGCCGAATCGTCGGCGCCGTCGTCGGTGTCTACGGCGGACGCGGTCGCGTGCATCGCCTGTTGATCGAGCACGCGATGAATCGCGCGACAGGTAACCGGCTCTCGCCGCTATACACGCGGCTGATCGGCTCCTTCACCTCAGAGGGCATCGCCGCTCCGGGACGCGTAGCGTTGACGCTGACGCCGGCACAGGCCTTCGTTCTGACCCACGCCGTGGCCGGTATCCTCCGCAGCTACGCGCTCAGCGAGGATCCACCGTCGCAAGCCGACCTCGAAAATGCACTCGTGGATATGATCACCGGGTTCATGGACCGATTGTCGAACGCGTGACTTCGACCCGCAACGGGACTACGGCTTCTGGCTTAGATCCAGGACCCGAACGGTGATTTATTATCGCCCCCGTCGTCTGGAGGAAGCTGCAGATTCCTTCGGCACTACGGGCACGATCTGCACGAAGACATGTGAAAGCGCGCAAGGCGCGGTTACCGATGATCCTGCTGGACGCACGCATTTCCGATCCCTGCATTCGCAGAGTGTGACTACGAAGGAACGACGAGGAGTTTCTCATGTCAGATCGACCGTATTATCAGCAGAAGGCATCGACGTGCTTCAACAAGCTGGCGGATATCCTTAAGGATCCTACCGAATTGCCGTTCTGGCACGTGGGCAGGACGTTGAATACGTGTCAGGACTACATCACACGGAACGGCGCCAACGTGCCTGCCGACGTGGCGCGATTCATCAACCAAGTGCTGCCCGGTTGCACGACGTTCTATCTCGACAAAGCCGGCCCCTCCAACAGCCAGACGTGGTGGTGGGACGACTATGGATGGTGGGGCCTTGCCCACCTCGCCACCGGCAATCTCCCGAACGCCAAGGATTGCTGGCTCCGTATGAGAACCTATGGCGTGGATGCCACCGGGCCGAGCCTTGATTATCTGGGAGGCTGCTGGAATCACCAGACCAACCAGGATCCGCCGGGCTGTGAGAACTGCGTAACGAACTCGACGTTCTTCCTGCTTTCCTTGCGCCTGCTCAACCATGCGTCCTTCGCGAAGGATCCCTTGCGGAAAATGGTCCTCGCGGCGGCGCACGACTGGATTCGCTGGTTCGTTCGCTGGCAGGGCCGTCCGGGCGCGATTCGCAACCCGCTCGAACTCGTGAGAGAGCGTCCTGTGGGGGACAAGGACAACCTCTTCCCCAGTGGCGCTCCGACCTACGAGACAGGCTGGATATGGACCGGCGACCAGGGCCTGGTTCTCGCCTGGGCGGCGGAGGCATTCGAGCTGGCCCCGACCGATTGGGAAGTCATTTTCCCCGGCGTGCCGGGCCGGGCGAACATGTTCCAGCTCGCGGACCAGATCCGGCAAGGCATGGCGCCACTGTTCGATGCCGACGGCGTGTTGCACGAGGCACCTTATTTCGCGAACTCGCTCGGCAACTACAATATCGACTACAGCTCCGGACGCGGCGTTTTCATGCGGTATATCGCGCGTGCGGATGCCGTATTCCGGCATGAGCCGAGCTGGCTCCCCTCTGACGCTCATGTCCTGCACACGGCCGATGCCGTGATCGCGAGGCTGGGAGAGCAGAGCCCCACGATGTATAGCTGGAACTACCCGAAGGAGCAGAGCGTATTGGACACCTGGAAGGCGAAGGTCACCGGGCTATCCGAGGGAAATCCGTGCCTGTGCAACGATGCCCCGCTATGGTCCGGGGCCACGCCCGAATTGGTCTTCCATGGCATCGCGCTCGACGCGTTGACCGCGGCGACAGCCGTGGCGCAGTGATATTCCCAACAGAAGCGAGCCCGGCGTGCCCCCTCGCAGGGTCGGGCACCATGGCAAATCGCCGCGATCCGCCTCCCTGCTATTTGCCGGCGTCGCCGCGGCGATAGTCGATGGTGATCTCGTCGAACCTTTCCTTGACGGAGGCCGGCAATCGATAGTCGACCGCACTCAGCGTATCGGTTAGTTGATCGGCACGACTCGCACCAAGAATGACCGAGGTGATGGCAGGATTGGCCAGGACCCACGCGATCGCCAGCCTGGCAAGCGGCTCGCCGGTCTCTGCGGCGACATCGCGCAGTTTTCCGATGGTCTCGAATTCCCGTTGGTGCCAATAGCGCTCCTGGTACATGGCGCCAAATTGACCGAGTTCGGCTGAAAACCGGCCGGTTTCGGGGCTGTCCTGCAGCTGATACCGATCGGTAAGCAATCCACCCGCGAGCGGATTGAACGGGATCACCGCCAGCTGCTCTTCGGCGGCGAGCGGCAACAACTCGCGCTCGATCTCGCGAAACAGCAGGTTGTAACGCGGCTGCACCGAGACGTAGCGTGCCAGTCGCAACATCTCCTGGCGGCCAAGCGCGCGCGCCAGGCGGTAGGCCAGGAAATTCGATACGCCGACATAGCGCGCCTTGCCCGAACGCACGATGGTATCGAGCGCTTCGATGGTTTCGTCCGGCGATGTCGCCACATCGTCCATGTGCAACTGGTAGAGGTCGATATAGTCGACATCCAGGCGCCGCAACGATGCATCCACCGCATCGAGCAGATGCTTGCGCGAGGTGCCCTGATCCCAGGCCAGGGGACCCATGCCACCGCCCGCCTTGGTAGCGAGGATGAAGCGATCGCGCTTGCCCTTCAGCCAGCGACCGGTGAACTCCTCCGAGCGACCGCGCTCGGCGAAACCGACGCCAGCCGGATACATGTCCGCGGTATCGATGAGATTCACGCCCGCCTCGGCGGCCATGTCGAAGATCCGGAATGACTCAGCCTCGTCGGTCTGCTTGCCGAAGGTCCCCGTGCCCAGGGTAAGACGCGAGACGGTCAGGCCGGTCCGGCCGAATAAGCTGTATTGCATGGTGTCTCCTCCAACGGAGAGTTGCAGATGCCAATGCCTCGCACCGTGCCGCCGGACAGAAGCGCGGCGCCATCGCGACATTTATATGATGATCGACATATTATTAAATTTCCGTCAACATATGGAGTCAGTAATCCATGCCGACCCAATCGCAGGGGAACCCCTGGCACGCCATGTCGAAAAGGGCCACCCTCGTTCGACGCTCCATCAGAGGGTCGTCCTCTGATCAATTGATGAGGTGAAATCATGGGTACCGTCAAACTGCATCGTGTCCTGCGCACCACGCCGGAGCGCCTGTACAAGGCCTTCACCGATCCCGATGCCATGGCCAAGTGGTTGCCGCCGCATGGCTTCACCGGCAAGGTCCACCATATGGACCCGAAGGTGGGTGGCAGCTACAAGATGTCGTTCACCAATTTCGCGACCGGCAAGAGCCACGCTTTCGGTGGCACCTATCTTGAACTGCAGCCCGGTCAACGGTTGCGCTATACCGACGTCTTCGACGATCCGAACCTTCCGGGCGAAATGGTGACCACGGTGACCCTGGCGAAGATTTCCTGCGGCACCGACCTGACGGTGGTACAGGAGGGCATCCCCGATATCATCCCGACGGAAGCGTGCTACCTGGGCTGGCAGGAGTCGCTCACGCTGCTGGCCCAATTGGTCGAAGCGAACATTCCAGACTGAGATGTCCATGCGTTACGGGGCGGGTGGTGAAATCCACCCGTAACCTACCCAGATGGAAAATCCGACCCAAGCCCGCATGGGCGAGGGTGCTTTCGATCATGTCTGAATTTACGTCCCGGCCGTTCCGGCGACCCCTCGGTCCTATCTGCCCCCCCCAGCGCTCACATGGGGCAATAGCTGACCCCGGGGCAATAGGAACCGCGGTGTCGAAATCTGCTCTACTATCCCGTGATGACAACTCATTCTTTGCCTCTACCCAAAGCTCCCCATCGCGGCAGCCTAGCCTGCGTCGGCATGGGCATGACCATGGGCTCGCACCTCACGCCGTTGGCGCGTAGTCATATCGAACAGGCGGACGTGGTCTTCGCCGCGCTTTCCGATCACGTCGTGGAAATGTGGCTGCAGCGCATGAACCCGGATGTGCGCAGCCTTCAGCCGTATTACGCGGAAGGCAAGTCGCGGATGAAGACCTATCGCGAATGGGTCGACCTGATGATGACCGAGGTGCGCGGCGGCAAGCGTGTTTGCGCCGCGTTCTACGGCCACCCGGGGATATTTGCCTGGTCGCCGCACAAGGCTATCGAAGTGGCCCGTTCGGAAGGGTTCCATGCGCATATGGAGCCGGGCATTTCCGCAGAGGATTGCCTGTATGCCGATCTGGGGATCGACCCGGGCCGCTTCGGCTGCCAGCACTTCGAGGCCAGCCAGCTGCTTTTCTATGAGCGCCGCATCGACACCACCGGCTATCTGGTGTTGTGGCAGGTTGCCCTGGTCGGCGACCGATCACTGGCTCGATTCGAGACGGGGCCGGTGTACCGGCAGCTGCTGGTCGACCTACTCAGCCGCGACTATCCTCTTGACCACGAAGTAATAATCTATCGCGCCGCGACGCTGCCGATCGATAAGCCGCGGATCCAGCGCATCGCCCTGCGCAATTTACCTGGTACCGAGCTGAGCGCTGAACAGACGGTTATCTTGCCGCCCGCGGCGGCGATGAAGCCGAACCTCGTCATGCGCGCGCGGCTGGAAGAACTGGACAAAGCAATTGCTGCCGCATAA
>DASYLE010000110.1:0-7358 GCA_036009745.1 Luteibacter sp.
GTTGCCGCATCGATGGCCAGCTCCGCCGGTGCGCGCGGTGCCTTGCGGTAGCGCTGGAACCAGTACGCGCCCATCGCCCAGCCGAGCGCGGCCTGTGCGTTGTCGGCAAGCGCGCCATCGTCGGCAAGGTGATAACGGCCGACGGGCAGGCGATAGGGCAGGCCACCGATCGCGCCGAGGGTGTCGTTGCGATCCACGCCCACCAGCACGCGGGCGATGCCGCCCTTGGCATCGGGAATGATCGCGACGGTGCCGGGCGCGGCGTCGAAGTTGTTCGCGTCCAGCCAGCGCTTCTGCATGGCATCCAGCCCGCGGCGACTCGTCGCCAGGTGCTTGGGATCGGTGGTTTCAATAGCGACGCTGTGGCGGTCGCCGGTCTTGCGTTCGATGAGCGAGGGCATGGAACCTCCATGATCCGATGGCCGTCGATCGTCCACCGTGTGCGAATGATAGCGGTGGACCCGACGGTACGGTGTGTTTACCGCCGGCCGTTTAAAACGCGGGACTAAAGCGCCTCGATCCAGTCCGCCAGGGCGGCCATATCCGGGAACTCGAGGTCGGGCTTTTGCGCATACGGCCAGATGTGGCCATCCCGGTTCAGCCAGCCGGCACGAAGGCCGGCGCGCTGCGCGCCGAGCACATCCAGTTCCGGGTCGTCGCCGACGTGCAGGATGTTTTCCGCCGGAATGCCGATCCGCTCGCAGGCGGCGCGGAAAATGCCCGGATCCGGCTTGGCGATACCCACGCCGCTGGCGCTGATTCGCTCCTTGAACAGATGGCCCAGTCCGATGGTTTCCAGATCGGCATTGCCGTTGGATATGCTCACCACCGGCACCCGCGCCACGATGCGTTCCAGCGCGGCCAGCGAATCGGGGTAGAGCTCCACGCGGTTGCGCGCGGCGAAATAGATCTTCCAGCCCTCGTCGACCGGCGCCTCGGTGATGCCGCAGGCGGCGAAGGCGCGGGCCAGGGTCAGCTTGCGCTGCTCGGTGAAATCGTGGGAAAGGTCGGTGCGTTCGGCGGCGATCTCGGCGCGTAGTTCGCGCATGGCCTCGATCGGCCAGGCACTGGCTACCGCCGGGTGGTGCTCGCGCAGCCAGTCGTCGATGCACTGTTCGGCATGCGCCAGGGCCGGGGCGACCGGCCATAGCGTGTCATCGAGATCCAGCGATAAGGCAAGGATCCGCACAGGACTCAGCGCGAGGCGCTGAGCTTCAGCACCTGGCCCAGCTTCACGTTGTCGTTCTTCAGGCCATTCAACTTGCGCACCTCGGCGATATCCACCGCGTGCTTGCGCGCGATCGAGTACAGCGTGTCGCCCTGGGCAACGGTATAGCTGCGCGTGGCGGCCGGGGCCCTGGCCTCGGCTACCTTGGCCTTCGCCTTCGGCTCAACGGCGGCGGCAGCCTTCGGCGGCGCCACGTTGATCTTCTGCGACGGCTTCTCGCTGCTGTCGGCCGGCGCGACCGGCTTGGCCACCGGCTTGCCGCGCACGACCACGGCATCGCCGGTGACCTTGGCGAACTTGCCGCCACGCGCGGCCTGGTCGGACACGGTGATCGCATCGGCGAGGATGCCGGCGAAACCGGCATGCGCGGTGGTGACCACGCCGCTGGTGACCTTGGCGAACTGCGATTCCTCGGCGGCCGTGGTGGCGACGCCGGCATTCACGCCCGACTTCGCGGCGGCAGCCTTGGCACCGGGCTTCTTCGGCACCTGCGGACCGGGGAACGGCGTGGCCGAGGCCACCGCGGGCGCAGCGGCAACGGCAGCCGGCGCGGCCGACATCGGTTCGCCCACATTGGCGCGGGTACCGACGGTGGAGGCGATCGTCGCGCGGCGCGAGGCATCGGCGGCGGCCAGGTTGGCGCCTTCGGCATACGGCAGCAGGCTATGCGTGCGCAGCAGGGTAGCGGCCTGCGCGCTGACGGCCATATCCAGGAATTCCTTGATCTGCGCCGCCTTCGGGTTGTCCTCGCGGGTGACCAGGTAGATCGGCGTGTACAGCGCATAGGCGCCGCTGCCCACCGTCGACATCGACGGCGCCACGCCATCGACCGACAGGATCTTCACCTTCTTGTTGCCCGACACGCCGGCCAGCGTGGTCGCGCCCAGGCCATTGTGGTCCAGGGTCACGCCCTCTTCGAGCTTGGAGACATTCACGTACAAGCGGGGCGCGGCCACCGGCTGGTTGCCGCGACCGAACAGCAGCCGGCGCAGGCTGAACTCCACGCCATCGGCCGGGCTGGCCACCGCGTACAGGTTGATCGGCTGATCGGCACCGCCCAGGTCCTTCCAGTTGGTGATCTTGCCGAAGTAGATGTCATGCAACTGCTTCATCGAGATGTTGCTGACCGGGTTCGACGGGTAGGTGATCATCACCAGCGCATCCCAGGCCACCGGGGTAAAGGTCAGCGAAGCTTCCGCGCCCCCCGTGCTGGCCCGCGCGCTACCGGCGATATCGGCCGTACCCTTGTTCACCGCATCGATACCCGACGCCGTATTGAACGGCTGCAGCTCGATCTTGCCCTTGCCCGACTTCTCCCAGATCTTGGCCGCTTCCACCATCACGCCACGCGCGGTGGTGATATCGCCACGCCAGATCAGGGTCGGGCCAGTAGCCGCCGCGGCAGCCAGCAAGGTAGTCGAGGCGCTGAGGGTCAGCAGCGTGAAAGAAAACAGACGTGCAAGACGAAAGGACATGGACGCTAAAAACCTCAGGCAGCGGAAGCGGGGAAGCAATAGTCGGCAATTATGTCTGTAGGGGCCCGCCCATGCACCTGCAACGTTGTTCAGCAAGGTGATGCCGTCGCGCTGACCAGCGATACGCACCCATCGGTCGCGCTACGCGCCATGTCTATATAAGAGCAACAGCGACAAGCAAGCCGCGCCACCCACACCCCTCACCGGCACCCGGCACCCAGCGCAGGCCGGGGTTCAGTGGCGACCACCGACCACTGATGCCACTGGATACCAGCCTGCGCTGGTATGACGAGCAAGAGCGAAGAGCAGAGCAAAACAGGGCGCGCCATCCATCCCCCTCACCGTCACCCCGGCGCAGGCCGGGGTCCAGTGGCGACCACCGACTACCGGGGCCACTGGATACCAGCCTGCGCTGGTATGACGAGCAAGAGCGAATAGCAGAGCAAAACAAGGCGCGCCATCCATCCCCCTCACCGTCACCCCGGCGCAGGCCGGGGTCCAGTGGCGACCACCGACCACTGGGGCCACTGGATACCAGCCTGCGCTGGTATGACGAGCAAGAGCGATGCGCAGGGCACGGCGCGGCATCCACACCCTTCACCGTCACCCCGGCGCAGGACGCCACTGGATGATTCGTGCCATCCATGGCACTCACCCCTTCGGGGCCGGCTTCGCCGTTCGCCCCTGCTCCTGCAGGCGCGAGCCAGCCTGCGCTGGTATGACGAGCAAGAGCGCGGCGGCGCGAAGTGGCAGTCGTCGGGAAGCGGTGGGGGAAGCGTTGCATGCTGGCGTCGTATCCGGGCCGCGAGCCGCATGGGCGCGGCCGCTGGTGAACTGCTTGCGAATCGCGGGTCGCCTTGCGGCGCGTCCTTTCGTTCTCGTCGCTTTTCCTGGCGAGGAGGGCCAACCGGATACGGTAATGCCCCCTCCTCATTGTCGCGATTTATTCGAAGGCGAAGAAATCGCTGCCGTGCTGGTCGATCATTTCCAGTGCCCGGCCGCCGCCACGCGCGACGCAGGTCAACGGATCGTCGGCCACCATAACGTGCAGGCCGGTCTCTTCGGAAATCAGCCGATCCAGGTCGCGCAGCAGGGCGCCGCCACCGGTGAGCACGATGCCGCGCTCGGCGACGTCGGAGCACAGTTCCGGCGGGGTCTGTTCCAGCGCGGCCTTCACCGCGGCGACGATACCGGAGAGCGGTTCGTGCAGCGCTTCGAGCACTTCGTTGGAGTTGATCGTGAACATGCGCGGCACGCCCTCGGCGAGGTTGCGGCCGGAGATCTCGATCTCGCGCACTTCGCTCTGCGGGAAGGCGCAACCGATCTCGAGCTTGATCCGCTCGGCGGTGGACTCGCCGATCAGGGTGCCGTGGTTGCGACGCACGTAGTTGATGATCGCCTCGTCGAAGCGATCGCCACCGACGCGCACCGACTGCGAGTAGACGATGCCGTTCAACGAGATCACCGCGACCTCGGAGGTACCGCCACCGATGTCCAGGACCATCGAGCCACGCGCCTCGTGCACCGGGATGCCGGCACCGATCGCGGCGGCCATCGGTTCCTCGATCAGGAACACGTCGCGCGCACCGGCGCCTTCGGCCGATTCCTTGATCGCGCGGCGCTCGACCTGGGTCGAGCCGCAGGGCACGCAAACCAGCACGCGGGGGCTCGGTCGCAACAGGCGCGACTTGTGCACCTGCTTGATGAAGTGCTGCAGCATGGCTTCGGTCATGGTGAAGTCGGCGATGACGCCGTCCTTCATCGGACGCACCGTGGCGATGTTGCCCGGGGTACGGCCAAGCATGCGCTTGGCATCGCTACCGACGGCGGCAATCGTCCGCGGGCCGCCCGGGCCGCGATCCTGACGGATGGCGACGACCGATGGCTCGTTGAGAACAATCCCTTGCCCGCGCACATAAATAAGCGTGTTGGCGGTGCCGAGATCGATGGAGATATCGTTGGAAAAGAGTCCGCGAAACTTCTTGAACATGATGCGGCGTACGCCAGAAACCCGGGAAAAGTAAGCGTCGCAGTCTAGTGACGGGTCCCGGCTCGCGCAAGCACGAAGTCGTTAAGAAAGCCTTGTAAGTCCAGACGATGCGCGCACGTTCCCGACCGTTTCGAGGGGCGGCGGCCGCCCTGGCGCTCCGGGAGCGAAGTCGCCTCGCGCCCTCTTTACGGGTACGATTCGCCTCTTTGCCGGACTTCCGTTCCGGCGCCGGCTGCCGCTTCGTGGCCGGATCGCCTCCACCCTCTACTTCGGGTTGCTACGCATGACAGCAGTTATCTGCGGTTCCCTGGCCTACGACACCATCATGGTGTTCCAGGACCAGTTCAAGAATCACATCCTGCCGGACCAGGTTCATATCCTGAACGTGTCGTTCCTGGTGCCGCGCATGCGTCGTGAGTTCGGCGGCTGTGCGGGCAATATTGCCTACAATCTCAAGCTCTTGGGCGGCGATCCGCTGCCGGTGGCCACGGTCGGTCAGGACTTCGCGCCGTATCGCGTGCACCTGGAAAGCAACGGCATCCGGCTGAGCTCGGTACGCGAGTTCCCGGACCAGTTCACCCCGCAGTGCTTCATCACCACCGACCTGGACAACAACCAGATCACCGCTTTCCATCCGGGCGCCATGTCCAGCGCGCACGAGAACCATGTGCGGGACATCCCGGAGATCAAGTTCGGCATCGTCGCCCCGGACGGCCGCGATGCGATGCTGCAGCACGTGGACGAGTTCCACGCCCGCGGCGTCCCCTTCATCTTCGACCCGGGCCAGGCGATGCCGCTGTTCTCGGGCGAGGAATTCCGGGCGATGATCGGCAAGTCGACCTATGTGATCGTCAACGACTACGAGTCGCAGCTGCTGCAGCAGCGCACCGGCTGGTCGGCGGCGGAGATCGCCGCCCAGGTCCAGGCCTATATCGTGACGCAGGGCCCGCGCGGCTCGCTGATTCACCTGGGCAGCGAGACGCTCGAGATTCCGCCGGCTCGCGAGCGCCGTGTGGTCGATCCCACCGGCTGTGGCGACGCCTACAGGGCCGGCCTGATCTTCGGCATCATGAAGGGCATGGACTGGGCCACGGTCGGCCGCATGGCCTCGCTGATGGGCGCGCTGAAGGTCGAGCACCCGGGCACGCAGAACCAGCGGTTCACGTATGACGAGTTCGCTGCCGAGTTCCATGAGCAGTTCGGGTATGCGCTGGTTTGATTCGCGCTGACCGGTGAATGAGAAAGCGCCCTGCGGGGCGCTTTTTTTTATGCGGCGAGGGGAGAAAGTCAGTGCGCGGCCGCGGCTTTCCCCTGCCCCACCATGATCCGGTCGATAAAGGCCAGAGCCAGCGCCGACAGCACGAAGGTCAGGTGCAGCAGGATCTGCCACATGATGACGTCACCATCGAGGCTCTTCGCCTTGATGAAGGTGGCCAGCAGGTGGATCGAGGAGATGCCGATGATGGCCATCGCCAGCTTCACCTTCAGCACGGTGGCATTGACGTGGGACAGCCATTCGGGCTGATCCGGGTGGCCTTCCAGGCGCAGGCGGGAGACGAAGGTTTCGTAGCCTCCGACGATCACCATCACCAGCAGGTTGGAAATCATCACCACGTCGATCAGGCCGAGCACGGTCAGCATGATCGTGGTCTCGGCGCTCTGGTCGGCGACGTTGGCGTCGATGCCGCCGTGCATGAGCGAGGTTTCGATCAGGTGCCAGAGTTCGCGGACGAACTGCACCACGTAGATGCCTTGCGCGACGATCAGGCCGAGGTAGAGCGGCAGCTGCAGCCAGCGCGAGGAGAAGATCAGGTACGGCATCAGGGCCAGGCGACGGTGTTCCGTAGTCATGCAATTCCATCGATCGGGTCGGCTGGCGATGATAACCGCAAGATGTTGCGAGTGCAGCCTTGTGGGAGCGCAGCCCTTGTGGGAGCGCACCCTGTGCGCGAGTCCTTTGGGGCCGTGACTCTCCCGATGGTCAGCTCTTGAAAGTCACGGCCCCAAAGGACTCGCGAACAGGGTTCGCTCCCACAAAAACAAAAGAAAAAACCCGCTACAGATAACTGTAGTGGGTTCTTAAATAAAGCCCCTGGCGGTGACCTGTTGCGGGTCGTCTACGACGTATCACCAACCAAGAAAAAACCCACGATCAAATGATCGTGGGTTTTTAGGATAAAGCCCCTGGCGGTGACCTACTCTTGCATGGCTTAAGCCACACTACCATCGGCGCATGCGCGTTTCACTTCTGAGTTCGGGATGGGATCAGGTGGTACCACGCCGCTATGGCCGCCAGGGAAGGGGTGGGAGCAGCGCTCATGAGCGCCGGCTCCACATAGGGTGTAAACGAGTGACAAGCGTCGAGGTGAAATGACTCGGGACGTGCGTTAAGACCAGAGGAAGCGTCTTGGGGTTATATGGTCAAGCCTCACGGCTCATTAGTATCAGTTAGCTCAACGCATTACTGCGCTTCCACACCTGACCTATCAACCACCTAGTCTTGATGGTGCCTTTAGGAGAGTCAAGCTCTCGGGAGATCTCATCTTGGGGCGTGCTTCCCGCTTAGATGCTTTCAGCGGTTATCACTTCCGTTCGTAGCTACCGGGCAATGCCATGGGCATGACAACCCGAACACCAGCGGAACGTCCACTCCGGTCCTCTCGTA